>CAZEDA010000248.1:0-5687 GCA_964510915.1 uncultured Rhodocyclaceae bacterium
GGCAGATCGAGGAGCAGGGGCTGCTGCCGCAGCCGCAGGCGCTCGCCTACCAGCGCGCGCTGCTCGACGCCACCTCGCTCATCCAGGTCCGTCGTCAGGATCTCGAACTCGCCAAGGCCGAACTCGGTGCGCTCATGACGACGCCGCCCGGCACGTCGTTCACGCTCGCCGACGAGAAGGAGGAAGCGCTGCCGCCGGTGCCGACGAACCTGGACGACCTCGAGACTGCCGCCCTCAACAGCCGGCCCGAGCTGCGCGAAGAGGACTACCGCAAGCGCATCACGAGCCTCGACATCCGCAAGGCGATGGTGTCGGCGCTGCCCGGCATCAGCTTCGACTTCGGCGCCAACTACGACGGCAACAAGTACCTGCTGAACGACACGTGGGTGCAGGGCGGGGCGCGCATCTCCATGAACCTCTTCCGCCTGGCGTCGCTGCCGACGCTCAAGCGCGCGAACGAAGCGCAGCAGCAGGTCGACGATGCCCGCCGTCTCGCGCTCTCCATGGCCGTCATGACCCAGACCCGCCTCGCCGTGCAGCGCTACGGTCTGGCCGTGGCCGATCTGCGCCAGTCGGACGAAGGGGCGAAGGTGGACGAGCGTCTGCTGCAGTACGCGCGCGCCGCGGTGACCAGCAAGGTGGACTCCGAACTGGAAGTGATCCGCAATGAAGCGCGCGTGCTCCTGTCGCAATACCAGCGCTACGTGGCCTACGCCAACGCACAGGCCGCCTGGGGGCGGGTGTACAACTCGGTGGGTCTCGACGTGCTGCCGCGCGACGTGGAGAACGCGGACGTCAAGGCGCTGGCCGGCACGCTGGAGCGCACCATGCGCGAGTGGGAGTCGCAGACCTTCCGGGCCAAGACCGGTCTGCTGCCCGCAATGCAGCCCGTTGCCCTCGGCATCGAAGGCGTGACCGACGCGAAGACCCGCGAGGCCGCCGCCGCGGCGTTTGCCGCCGCGCTCCAGCGCAACGGCATCACGCTGGCCCCGGCCTCTGCACGCTGGGTGCTGGTAGCCAGTCTCCGCGGGCGGCAGGGTGAAAGCGCGTCGCGCGCCACGTGGGAGCTCTCGCTGAAGCGTCCCGACGGCTCCGTCGCCTTCACGGGCAGCCAGTCCGGCACCGTCGGCCGCGACGCCACGGTCACGGCGCTTTCGGCGTTGGCGCAGTCGGCGGTGGATGCCAACGCCACGGCGCTGGTCACCTCGCTGCGGACTTCTCCGAGTCTCGCGGCGGCGAACACGGGTCGGTAACGTGCGCAGCGCCGCCGTCACGATCGGCGTGGCTGCCGCCGCGCTGTTCGCACTCGCGTCATGGCTCAAGCCCGAGGCGGCGACACATTCCGCCCCGGCAAAGCCGACGGTGGCGGAGAAGTCGTCCGTTGCCGAGACCAATGCGACGCCGACCGTTCCTGCGGTGCCTGCTGCGGCCGCGACGGCGGTCGAAGCCGCTGCCGCCCCGACACCGGTGGAGTCTGCAGATGGTGGTGTTCGAGCGTTGCTCGTGCCGCGCCGCGAGACGACCGTGGCAGCGGGCATGTTCGGTCGCATCGACATGATCGCCAACGCGCTCGGGTCCGTGGTGCGTGCAGGGGAACCGCTCGTGCGGTTCGACTGCCGCGAAGCCCAGGCGCGTCTCGACATCGCGAGTGCGGAACTCACCGCCGCGAAGGAAAGCCACGAGGCGAAGATCCGGCTGCAGGGCCTGCAGTCTGCCGGCGAGGTGGAAGTGAACCTCGCAGCCGCCGCAAGAGAGAAAGCGAAGGCCGCGCTTGCGCTCGCCACCGTGCAGGTCCAGTCGTGCACGGTGCTCGCGCCTTTCCCCGGCCGCGTGGCGAAGGTGCATGCCAAGCCGTTCCAGACCGTGAACGCCGGACAGCCGCTGCTCGACTTCGTGTCGGCGGAAGCGCCGCGCGTGAAGGCCAACGTGCCCTCGGGATGGCTCAAGTGGCTGCGCAATGGCGCACCGTTCGACGTGCGCGTCGACGAGACCGCGTTCACGTACAAGGCTCGCGTTTCCGCGATCAATGCGCGAGTCGATGCCGTGAGCCAGACCATCGAGATCGAAGCCGAACTCGTCAATCCCGGCCCCGCGCTGCTGGCCGGCATGAGCGGGCTCGCGATGTTCCCGGCGCGCTGAGAGAAGCGTCGAGCGCCGCTGCCATGGATCCCCGCCGTCCCTCGCTTCACCTTGCCACCACGGCGACCAGCACTGCGGGCATCCCGCGTCCGACCTACGAGACGCTTGCCTATCTCGCCCAGCGCGCGCGGGAAGCCGCGGACGTGCAACGCCTCGCCTTCGTCGCGGCGAACGAGACCTTCCAGATCGCGCGCTATCGGCAAGCCTTCGTGTTCCTCGACCGCGAACCCGGCGTCCGGCGCCTGCAGGCGGTGTCCGGCGTGAGTTCCGTGGCGGAGGACACACCGATGCTCGGCTGGATCGACCGCCTCGCGAAGGCCGTGCACGCGAGCGATCTCTCCGAGCCGCGATGGTTCGGTCCCGACGACGTCGACGAGTCCCTGGCGGAAGGCTGGGCCCAGTGGCTGCCCGGGTCGCTGCTCGTCTATGCGCTGCCCGATCCGCAGGGGAAGCCGGTGGGCACGCTGTGGCTCGCGTTCGAGGAAGACGTGGATCTCGACGACGACCAGACCACGCTGTTGAGCCAGGTTGCAGAGGTCTATGGCTACGGCTTCTGGGCCCTGCAGCGCCAACGGTCCGCCCTCGGCGCCGATGTGATCGGACGCCTGCGCCGCAATCGCTGGTGGCTCGCGGTCCTCGCGCTCATCGTGCTGGCGCTGCCCGTCCGCATGTCCGCGCTCGGGCCCGCGGAGGTCGTGCCGCTGCAGCCCTTCGCGGTCGCATCGCCGCTGGACGGTGTCATCCGCTCGGTCGCGGTGACGCCGAGCCAGTCGGTCCGCAAAGGCGACGTGCTGTTCTCGCTGGAGGACACCACGCTGAGAAACCGGCGCGCGGTGGCGCAGAAGCAGCTTGCCGTGGCACGGGCCGACGCGCTGGCCGCCGCGCAGAAAGCGTTCGACAGCGAGCAGAGCAAGGGAGAACTCGCCGTGCTGAACGGGCGCGTGGCCGAGCGCGAAGCCGAACTCGTCTACGTGGACGAACTGCTGCAGCGCCTGGACGTGCGCGCCGAGCGCGACGGTGTGGTCGTGTTCGGCGATGCGAGCGACTGGCAGGGCAAGCCGGTCGTCACGGGGGAGAGGGTGATGCTTCTTGCCGACCCCGGCGACGCCGGTGTGCTCGTGTGGATGCCCGTGGCCGATGCCATCAGTCTGGAGTCCGGCGCGGAGGTGCGGCTCTTCCTGAAGACGCAGCCGCTGCAGCCGCTCGTCGCGCGTCTGCAGCAGGCGAGCTATCAGTCGACGCTGTCTCCCGAGGGCGTGGCGTCCTATCGCGTGCGCGCCACCTTCGAGCCGGGCGCGGACCTGCCGCGCATCGGGCTGCAGGGCACGGCCAAGGTCTACGGCGACCGGGCACCGCTCTTCTACTACTTCCTGCGCCGGCCGATTGCGAGCCTGCGCGCCTGGGCGGGCTGGTAGCGTGGGGGCAGTCACCGTGCCGCCGCTGCGCGACGACCTGCAGCTGTTCCCCGCGGCGGCAGCGCGCGACGGCTCGCCCGCCTGGTCCGTGCACGATCCGGTCACCAACCGCTTCTTCCGCGTGGGATGGGTCGAGTTCACGCTGCTGTCCCACTGGGCGCTCGCCGTGCCGGAGAAGATCCTCGCCGCCGCGCGTCGCGCGCTGCCCGTGCCAGTCTCCGAGAACGATGTCGACGCGCTGTCCCGGTTCCTGCAGGCGCATCAGCTCACCCGGGTCGCCGACGCCGCGGCGGTAGAGCGCCTCGCGAAGGTCAGCGCCGTGCGCCGCGAGGGCACGCTGAAGTGGCTGCTGCACAACTACCTCTTCTTCCGCATTCCGCTGGTGCGGCCGCAGCGCTTCCTGGACGCCACCTGGCCTTTCGTGTCGGTGCTGTTCTCGCGCGCGTTCGTGTGGTTCGCCGTCGCGGCGACCGTGCTCGGGCTGCTCCTCACGTTCCGCCAGTGGGATGCATTCCAGGCGACGTTCGTCGACTTCCTGAGCGTCGAGGGCATGGCGGGATACGCCGCCGCGCTGCTGTTCGCGAAGACGCTGCATGAGCTGGGTCACGCGTACACGGCCCGGCGTCACGGCGTTCGCGTCGGTCACATGGGGCTCGCCTTCCTGGTCCTTTGGCCCATGCTCTACACGGACACGTCGGAGTCCTGGAAGCTGCGCGATGCGCGCGCGCGATTCCGCATCGCGTCGGCCGGCATCCGGACCGAACTCGTGCTGGCCGGCCTCGCCACGCTGGGCTGGGCACTTGCGGACGACGGGCCCTGGCGCAATGCGCTGTTCTTCCTCGCGACCACGAGCTGGGTGCTGACGCTCAGCATCAACGCGAGCCCGTTCATGCGCTTCGACGGCTACTTCCTGCTGTCGGACTGGCTCGATCTGCCCAATCTGCACGACCGCGCCTTCGCACTCGCCCGGGTCGCGCTTCGCCGCGTGCTGCTCGGTCTGGAGGAGCCGTACCCGGAGGCGATGGCGCCGCGCCTGCGCCGCGGGCTCATCGCTTTCGCCTACGTGACGTGGCTCTACCGCCTCGTGCTGTTCCTCGGCATCGCGGTCGCGGTGTACCTGTTCTTCTTCAAGGCGCTGGGCGTTCTCCTGTTCCTCGTGGAGATTGCGTGGTTCGTGGTGCGTCCGGTCGCGATGGAACTGCGCGTTTGGCATGCGCGGCGCGGAGAGATCGCAACGGGACGCACGGCCGGCCTCGCGCTGCTCGCGGGTGGGCTGATCGCGCTCCTGTTCATTCCGTGGGCACGCGATGTCCACGCGCCGGCGTGGGTGCACGCGAGGGACCAGCAGGGCATCTTCAGCCCGCTGCCGGGTCGCATCGTGTCGCTGGTGCGCGAAGGTCCCGTGGCGGCGGGAGATCCGATCGCGGTGCTCGAGTCGCCCGACCTGCGGATGCGCGCCACGCAGTTCGAGCGTGCGGCGAGGACGCTCACCCATCGCCTGAACCAGGGCGTGGCCGGGCGTGACTATCTCGAACGGCAGGCGGTGTTCGTCCAGCAGGTGGCGGAACAGCTCGCCGAGGCGTCGGCGCGTCGCGCAGAGATGAACCGGCTCGTGCTCCGTGCCCCGTTTGCCGGCCGCATCGTCGATGCCGATCCGGCGTCCGGGCCCGGCGCCTGGGTGAACGAGGAGCATCAGATCGCGATGCTGGTGGACGACGGCGCCTGGACCGCGGAAGCGTTCGTCGACCAGAAGGCGCTCGCCAGGATCGCGGAAGGCGCTCGGGTCCGGCTCTACGCGGACGGCGTCGCGGGCGAGCCAGTTTCCGGGCGCGTTCTCGGCATCGACCGCAGCCGCGTCGAACGTCTCGCGGAACCGATCCTCATGGCGCAGTACGGCGGGCCGCTCCCGATGCTCGAATCGGGCGGTGCGCACGACGTCCCGCGCGACACGCTATTCCGGGTCCGCATCCGTCTGGACGCCCCGCCGGCGCGCAGCGCCGTGCATCGCGGGACCGCCCTGATCGAAGGGGATCGCGCGAGCCTCGGGTGGGAGTGGGTTCGCAGCGCTGTGTCGGTGCTGGTGCGGGAAAGCGGCTTCTGAGCGGGAAGGCCGGGCGGTTTCGGCATCGCTAG
>CAZEDA010000249.1:0-5631 GCA_964510915.1 uncultured Rhodocyclaceae bacterium
CTTCACACCTTCACGCCTTCACGTCTTCACATTCCCACATCCAAGCTACGATACCGAGCCACCCACCCCGCCCGGCCGTGCCCGCATGGAACTGAAACACCTCGAATCCTTCGTCGCGATCGCCGAGGCCGGCACGTTCTCCGGTGCCGCGACGCGGCTCGGTCTCACCCAACCCGTCCTGAGCCGTCAGGTCCGGGCGCTGGAACAGGAACTGGGCGCCCGGCTGTATGCGCGCACCGGGCGGGGTGTGGTGCTCTCGGAGTCGGGTCGCCTGCTGGAGGAATACGCCCGAGGGATTCTCGAACAGGTCGCCAACGCTCGCAGTGCGATCCACGAGTTGCAGTCGACGCCCAGCGGCCGCGTGGTGCTGGGCATGCCGCCGTCGGTCGGTGCGGTACTCACGGCGCCGCTCGTCCGGCGCTTCCAGGAAGGGTTTCCGCGGGTGTCCCTCGGCGTCACCGAGGGGTTCAGCGGGCACGTGCTGGAATGGCTGTCTCTCGGTCGGGTGGACGTCGCCGCTCTGTATCTCTACAACACGCCGCGCAGTGCCGCGCTCGTCACGCGGCCCATCGCCACGGACGAGCTGTTCCTGCTGGGGCCAGCCGACGATCCGGCCGGCGTGGGGGAGGGGGCGGTGAAGGCTGCGCGGCTCGCGGGCATTCCGCTGATCCTGCCCAGCCGGCCCCACGGCCTGCGGCTGCTCATCGATCAGACGCTGTCGGCCATCGGCATGGCGGCGGACGTGCGCATCGAGATCGACGCGATGGCGTCCACGCTGAGTCTCGTCGAAGGCGGTGCCGGCTACACCATCCTGTCGTATTCGTGCGTCGACCCGCTCATCCGCGCCGGCCGGATGCGCTACTGGCCCATCGTGCAGCCGACCATCACGCGGGAACTGGTCGTCACCACATCCGCCCAGCGGCCGGTCACGCCGGCCGCGCGGGCGCTGATGGACATGGTCGCTGCCGAGGTGAGGGCGCTGGTGGACGAGGGCCGCTGGATGCCGACGCGATAGAGCAGCGGCCCGCTCAGCACACCGGATCGAAATCGAGCCGCGCGATCCACCCGTCGAGTCCGCGGCCTGCGGCCGGGTAGCGCGCCATCACGAGCGGATCGTGGCCCGGCACGATGTGGCGCGGCGAGGTCGCGAGCCGTCGCAGCCGCCCGTAGCCTTCGGTCATCTGCTCGACGTTGTGGACCACCGGGAACACGCGGTCCTGCTCCATGTGGGCGTAGAAGTGGCTCGTGTCTGACGCCAGCACGACCCAGCCCCGCGCCGTATGCACCCGCACGGCCTGGATGCCCTTCGTGTGCCCCCCGATGTGATGGACCTCGACGCCCGGAGCCACTTCGGAGGCGCCGTCGTGGAACTGCACGCGATTGTCGTGGACGTTGCGCACCATGGTGACGACGTCCTCGATCTCGAACGGATGGCGCATGAGCGAATGACACATGCACCGTCCGGTGATGAACTGCATCTCGAGGTCCTGCAGGTGATAGCGGGCCCTGGGGAAGAGGCCCAGATTGCCCGCGTGGTCGTAGTGCATGTGCGTGATGATCACGTCTTCCACGCTGTCCGGCGCGATACCCAGCGCCGCGAGCCCTTCGCCTACCGGGTGCAGAATCCTCCGCCCGCGCTTTGCCGCCATCTCCTCCCCGAAGCCCGTATCCACGACGAACGTCCGCTCCGCGTTGCGGATGACCCAGACGAAGTAGTCGAGCGGCATCTCGACGTCGTGCTCGTCGCCCCCGATGAAATTCTCCGGGGAGCGCCGGGCGTGGTGCGCGTACCGGACCGCGCAGACTTCGTAGGTGTCCGTCGTCATGCCGCCCATCCTCCCTGTCACTTGCCGTCGGCGCGATCGATCTCGGCGAACACTTCGCGCGCGCAGCGGAACGCATCGACACCCGCGGGAATGCCGCAGTAGATCGCGACCTGCAGCAGCACCTCGCGGATCTCCTCGCGGGTCACGCCGTTGCGCAGCGCGCCGGCCAGATGCATCTTGAGCTCGTGCGGGCGGTTGAGCGCCGAGAGCATGGCGAGGTTCAGCATGCTGCGCGTCTTGCGCGGCAGACCGTCTTCCCGTCCCCATACCGCGCCCCAGCAGTATTCCGTGGTGAGGCGCTGCATGGGCATGTTGAAGTCGTCGGCGGAGGCGATGGACTTCTCCACGAATTCCTTGCCGAGGACGGCCTTGCGGATCTCGAGACCGATTTCGAACAGATCGTCGTTCATGGTGTGTGGCTCCTGAGGGAAAGGGAAAAGGGAATTACTGCTTCGGCCAGACGGGCGCGGCCACGGCATCCTTCGGCGGATACACCGTGACCGGTACGCCCTTCTGCCACTGCACGATGAGCAGGGCGGCGCCCACGCGGCGACCGTTTGCGTCGAACTTCACACGTCCGCCGGGAAAGAACAGCGCCGGGCCCGTCGTGAGATCCATCGCGCGAAGCGCGTTCGTCACGGACGCGCGGTCGGCCTTGCCGGCAGCTTCCAGCGCGGCGCGGAAGATCAGCATGTCACCGTAGGTGGTGATGAAGTGCTGCGTCGCCCAGGGCTCGCCGGTCTTCTTGCGGAACTCGGCCATGATGTCCTTCTGCGCGGCGGTGCTCCAGTTGGCAACGACGGACATCACGCCTTCCAGCTGCTCCACGTTCATGTTGTTGCGGAGGTCCGGATCGAGGATGGCCGCACCGTTGGAGATGGCGGGCAGCTTGCCCTTGCCGATGCCGAACTCGTTCATCTTCTCCAGCAGCAGCTTCGCGTCGCCGATCACGGTGGGCATCAGCAGCACGAAGTCCGGCCGCTGCGAGCGCACGCGCTGGATGAGCGGCGTGGCGTTGGAAAGCGGCGGCGTGAAGGTCTCGTCCACCGTGAGCTTGAGCCCCAGCTTGTCGAGCATCGTGGCGCGGATGGGCTTCGCGAAGGCCACGGAAGCGGCCGTGTTGTCCATCACGATGCCCACGGTCTTCGGGCGCTTGCCCGAGGCCTTCTCGGCGAGTTCCATCAGCGCGGGCATCGACCCCTCGGCCAGCTGGTCGCCGGTGGCCGAGGTCTGGAACACGTACTTGAAGCCCCGGGAGGTGATGAGATCCGAATACGAGAACGTCAGCACCGGCAGCTGGGCGCGCTCGGTCACTTCCGTGACGGCCAGCGTGAAGGAGCTCAGATAGGCGCCGGTGGCGCCGACGAGATCGGGGGCTTCGGCCACCATGCGCTGCGCCGCGTTCTTGGCACGCTCCACGGTGTCGCCGGCGTCGAAGACTTTCAGCGCGAGCTGCGCGCCGCCCATCGACTTGATGCCGCCTTCCTGGTTGATCTTCTCGATGGCGAGGTCTGCCGCCATCTTCATCACCTGACCCTGACGGGCCCACGGGCCGGTCATCGGTGCGATGAGACCGACTTCCACCGTCTTCTTCTGCGCCAGCGCGCCGGTCGCGAAGGCCGACAGCGCGACGGCGGACAGGGCCAGCCCGAGGGCCTTCCTGCGAGATGTGTTCGATGTGTTCATTGCTGCATCCTCCCTGCGTGTTGTTCTTTCCCGGTGCCGCCGGCTTCACATGCCGAGGTAGGCCTGGCGTACCCGGTCATCCTTTTCGAGTGTCTCGTGCGTGCCTTCCAGCACCACGCGGCCGGCTTCGACCACATAGCCCCGGTCGGCGAAGTGCAAGGCTTCCGCGACCCGCTGTTCCACGAGCAGCACGGTGAGCTTCGTCTCGGCCCGGATCGCCACGATACGCTCGAAGATCTCGTCGGCCACCGCGGGCGAAAGCCCCATGGACGGTTCGTCCAGCATGAGCAGGCGCGGCGCGGACGCTAGCCCCCGGGCCACCGCGAGCATCTGCTGCTGCCCGCCGGACAGCGAGCCGGCGAGCGCGCCCGAGCGCTCCTTCAGCAGCGGGAACCAGCCGTAGATGCGCTCCACGTTCTCGCGCCACGCGCGCCGCCCGGCCGGCGCGTACGCGCCCATCTCCAGGTTTTCGAGGATCGTCATCGACGGGAAGACCTGCCGGCCTTCCGGGACGTGCGCGATGCCGAGCCGCGCGCGCCCGTGCGCCGGCACCGAAGCGAGATCGGCGCCTTCGAAGCGGATGGTGCCGCCCGTCGGCCGCACGATGCCGGAGATCGTCTTGAACAGCGTCGTCTTGCCGGCGCCGTTGGGGCCGACGATGGCCACGAACTCGCCTGCGCCCACCCGGAGCGAAACGTCGTTCAGCACCGGGATGGCGCCGTAGCCCGCGTGCAGGTTCGCGATCTCAAGCATGGGCGGCCCGCCAGCGCTTGCCGAGATAGGCGTCGATCACGGCGGGGTCGCGCGTGACGGCGGCAGGCAGTCCGGACGTCAGCACGGCCCCGTGATCCAGCACCACGAAGCGGTCCACGAGCTTCACCATCGCCGGCATGGTGTGCTCGATGATGACCACAGTGAGTCCCGTCCCCGCGAGGCTGCGGATCACGTTGACGACTTCCGCGGCATCCTGCGGACCGAGGCCCGCGAGAGTCTCGTCGAGCAGCAGCAGCTTCGGCTGCCCGGCCAGCGCCCGTGCGAGTTCGAGCAGACGCAGCTGCTTCGTCGAGAGCTGGCCCGCGAGGCGGCCGCTCTCGGCTTCGAGGCCGACGCGGCGCACGGCTTCCTGCGCCCGCTGCCGGGCGTCGGCCTCGGACTTCGCATGCACGAAGGCGCCGACGACCACGTTGTCCAGCACCGTCATCCGCCGGAAGGGCTTCACCACCTGGAAGGTCCGGCCGACGCCGGCCGCGCAGATCTCGTCGGGGCGGGTGCCGGTGATGACGCGACCTTCGAAGCGGACCTCGCCCTCGTCCGGCCGCACGAACCCGTTCAGCAGATTGAAGAGCGTCGTCTTGCCCGCCCCGTTGGGTCCGATGATCCCGAGGATCTCGCCTTCGCGGACCTCGAACGACACGCTCTGCACCGCCTTCAGGCCGCCGAAGCTCTTCGAGACGCCGCGTGCTTCGAGGATCACAGGCTCCTGTCCCGTGCGGTGCCGCTCGGGCGGTGCGGTGTCGGTCGGGGCGACGGTGACCGAAGCGACGGCGGGCTCCTCACCGGCGACCCGGCGCGACTGCCGGAGGTCCCGCAGTTTCCAGAACACGCCTTCGGGCGCGAGCAGGATCACCGCGACGATCGCCACGCCGTACACCACGCCCTGGATGCCCGGCACGAGGTTGCCGAGCTTGGCGTGCAGCAGCTCGCTGAGCGGCACCAGCACCACCGCGCCGATCACCGGCCCCCAGACTGTGCCGACACCGCCGAACATCGTGACGATGAGCGCCTGGGCCGACACCAGCATGCCGAACACTGCCGCCGGCGTGACCACCAAAAGCACGATCGCGTAGAAGCCGCCGGCCGCGCCGGCCATCGCGCCGCTCAGCGTGAGCGCCTTGAGCTTCCAGGCGCGCGCATCGATGCCGGCGGCCTCGGCCGCGGCTTCGTCCTGCTTGATGGCGAGCAGCGAGAGTCCGAATCGGGATCGCTCCAGCCGGCGTGTGAGCGCCATGGCCGCGAGCATGAGCGCCAGTGCGAGCAGGCCGTACACGCGATGGTCCTCGAACTGCATGTAGAGGATCGGCGCTTCGCGCTGCATGGGCAGCGTGAGTTCCTGATAGCC
>CAZEDA010000250.1:0-5595 GCA_964510915.1 uncultured Rhodocyclaceae bacterium
CTTCCTCCGGGCCTCGAGGCCAAGGTGGAGGACCTGCTCCTGCAGATGATGACCGGTGCCGTGGAGGTGCTGAACGCAGCCGGGTGCGCCCTGGTGGGCGGTCATACGGCGGAGGGCGCTGAACTTGCGCTGGGATTCTCGATCCACGGACTCGTCGACGATCGTCCCGATGCCGCCATGAGGCGCGGCGGCCTGCGACCGGGCGACGCGCTGATTCTCACCAAGCCGCTCGGTACCGGAACGCTCTTCGCGGCACACGCGCGCACGCTCGCGAAGGGCCGCTGGATCGACGCGGCGCTCGCCTCCATGGATCGCTCCAACCGGGAGGCCGCTGCCATCCTGCGCGCGCATGGAGCAACCGCCTGCACCGACGTCACCGGGTTCGGTCTGCTCGGGCATCTTGTGGAGATGACGCGACCGTCGGGTGTGAACGCGGCGGTGTCGCTTGCATCCCTGCCGCTGCTCGACGGCGCGGCCGAATGTGTGGCCGCCGGCATCACGAGTTCGCTGCAACCGGAAAACGTGAGGCTTCGCCGCGTACTGCAGGATCAGGATCGCTTTGTCGACCATCCCCGCTATCCGCTGCTGTTCGATCCGCAGACCGCGGGCGGGCTGCTGGCGGGTGTGGCGGAAGAGAACGCGCCTGCGTGTGTCGAAGCGCTGCATGCGGCCGGATACGCAGGAGCCTGCGTGGTCGGACGGGTCACCGCGGCTTCCGACGCGGTCGAGCCGATCCTTCTCACGTCCTGACGAAGACGTCCGCGTTCGCCAACGGAGCTGCAGCGCGCCCGGGTGACGGCATTGCGGACGCTCTCCACGAGCCGGACGGACCATGCCGATTGCATTTCGCCATCGCGCAGCCGTCAACGGCGGTGCCTACGCTTCGCTCTCCGAATCCACCCTCGCAGGAGACCTCCATGAAGCGACTGCACCTGAGCCCGATCGCCGCGGCGATCGCGGTGATCGCCGCGTTCCCCGCGCCGGACGCGTCCGCCTATCAGACCCTGGACGGCAAGGCGCCGATCGTCATCGGCCATCGCGGTGCGAGCGGCTATCGCCCGGAGCACACGCTCGCAGCGTACGACCTCGCGATCTCGCAGGGTGCCAACTACATCGAGCCGGATCTGGTGAGCACGAAGGAAGGCGTTCTCGTCGCACGGCACGAGAATGCTCTCGCCATCGTGAATCCGACCACTGGGGCGCTCATCGAAGCGACGACGAACATCCACGAGCTGGCGCAGTTCGCCGATCGCAAGGCGACGAAGGTCATCGACGGGGTGTCCGTGACGGGCTGGTTCACCGAGGACCTCACGCTTGCAGAACTGAAGACGCTGCGCGCACGCGAGCGCATTCCGGGCATCCGACCGGGAAACACCGCCTACAACGACCAGTTCGAGGTGCCCACCCTGCAGGAGGTGATCGATCTCGCCAAGCAGCGCAGCGCCGAGCTGGGGCGTCCCATCGGCATCTACCCGGAGACGAAGCATCCGACGTACTTCGACAGCATCGGCCTGTCGATGGAGGAGCCGCTCACGCAGATTCTGCATGCGAACTACGGCAACACGTCCTCCGCGCCGGTGTTCATCCAGTCCTTCGAAGTCGCGAACCTGAAGGACCTGAACACCATGACCGACATTCCGATCGCCCAGCTCCTGAACGGGGGAGGGCGACCCTACGACTTCACGGTGGCCGGCGACACGCGGACCTACGCCGACATGGCGACGGCAGCCGGTCTCGCGGAGATCGCCCTCTATGCCGACGGGGTGGGTGCCAACAAGAACCTCATGATTCCGCGAAAGGCCGATGGCACGCTAGGGGAGCCGACGAGCCTCATCGAGAACGCCCATGCCGCGGGTCTCGTGGTCCATGGCTGGACTTTCCGCCGCGAGAACCAGTTCCTGCCGGTCGACTTCCGGGAGGGCTCGGACCCCACAGCGTACGGAGATCTCGAGGGCGAGATCGGTGTCTACCTGGCTGCGGGCATGGACGGATTCTTCACCGACCATCCCGACATCGGCGTCGCGGCCGTGGCGGCAGTGCCGGAGCCCGGCACCTATGCGCTGATGCTCGGCGGACTGGGGCTCCTCGGTGCAGCAGCGCGACGTCGTCGAGGCCGCGAGTCCTGATGCCGATGAGGGACGTGGCAGCACGTTCCTCCCGCTTCGAGCGGTTTCCAGGCCCCATGTCCGGACACGGAGATGGGGCCTTTCCCTGGTGGGCCATTCGGCACGTTCAGTTCTTGTTCCCCCGGCCGTAAGGACAGGGAACGGCGCACCGTCGGCTCCCGCCCCGGTCAGCAGCCGAATCCGGACTTGGCCAGGGGGAGAAGGTGCTTTCGTCGAAGACGCTGTGTACGGCGCTCGCTGTGTTGGCGATCGCATCCGGGTGTGCAGGGGAGCGCGACGCATTGCCCGCGCGCGCCGAGGGGACGGTAATCCGGGTCTACGAAGAACCCTTGCAGGGCATTCTGATGGCGCGCGATATCGTGACGCGCAGGGATGGCGTGCCGACCTGGGTCGAAGTGCGGCTGGGTGAACCCTTGCCGGACGGGCGAGGGAGCCTGTTCGCGCGGGTGGACGACCCGGACGTGCTTGCCGGCGACCGGGTGGACCTCGAGGTCGGATCGGCTTCCATGCCGGTCACGGCGCCAGATGGGTACCGCATGAGTGTCGAGGATGCATTCCGTGCCGTGCCCGGCTCGACTGCGGGCAGGCCCTCCATTCGGTCGGTTGCGGCCGTGGGGCACCGGCTTCGCGTCGAGGTGGAGACGCCGGCCGGCGTCGATCGGTCCTCGCCGGACGCTGTTCACGCCGCCAGGTAGCTGTCCGGCAGGACGTCTGTCGCCCCGACGTCGCGTCGTTCGAAGTAAAAGCGAATCAGGCGAGGATCCACGCCCTGTTCCCGACACCACGCGCAGGCCTGGTCTCGCGTGAGCGGCGTCACGGAGGTGCGTGCGCGCTCGTCGCTGCTCACGACAAGAAACCAGTTCTCGCAGGCGGTCCTGTACAAGGCGATGTCGAAACTGCGGTCGTCCCCGTCGTTGTGCGTGACCGAGGCGACGAAGTCGGACTCCGTCGTGTCGTAGATGATCTCCCGGACGATCTGCCGGACGTTGTTCACATCGCTCTCCTTTCTCTCTGAGCCAGCTCGCACTGAGTCTGACTGCGCCGTATGACAGGTGATCGATCGCGCGCGCAGTGAAGTGCGGCGGACACCCGGCCGGGCCAGCGGCCCTTCCTCAACGGTAGTGTTGACGGCTTCGTTGTATACACGAGAGAATAACGAAAACGTCGGTGGAGAACTCGCGTCCGGCGCGGGTCCATGCCGGTATCGAGGGAACGACAACGATGGCGGATCGGGAAGTATCGGGGCGCCGCGCGCTTGCGCGAGCGCTATGGGCAACGCTTGCCTTCTGCGGGATCGCGCAAGGCGCCGAAGAGGACCAGGCGGAGCGCATCCGTGCACTCGAAGACAAGGTGCGCGCTCTGGTCCAGGAACTGGAGGGGTTGCGCGACGAGGTTGCACGCGCGAAGCCGAAGCCTGCGGGAGAGCCGCGTACCGACGCGCCCGTGGCGGAACGCCCGCCCACAAGGAAGGAAATCCGCGACATCCAGTTCGAGGCGACCGATACGAAGGAACGCCTGGCCTCGCTCCAGGCGCGGGCCGATACGCTCCTGCCCAACCTGCGATTGGGCGACGGCATCATCCTCGAAGACCCGTCGGGACGATGGGCCCTGCGCGCGACCGCCCGGGCGCAATTCGACTACCGGAGCTTCGGGGACTCGGACGCCGGGGCCGATACCTTCGCGGTCCGCCGGGCCCGGACCGGTCTGGGCTTCACCATCGCGCGTGTGTTCTCCGTCCTGGTGGAGGCCGAGCACGCACTGGGCCTCTCGACCCAGGCGGGGACACCGGCGGCGGGATCGCTGCATCAGGCCTTCGTGGATTTCGCCCCGTCGCCGTGGTTCCGGCTGCGCATCGGGCAGTTCAAGCCCCAGTTCGGCATCGAGGCCACGATGGCCACCTGGCCGCTGGACTTCCAGGAGCGCAGCATGGCGGCCAACCTCATCCAGGCGCCGCAGAACAACGTGCTCTTCGACCGTGGCTTCATGGTGAGCGGCGTGCCGGCTACCGGATGGAACTACGGTCTCAGCATTACCAACGGCACGGGTACCAATGTCGACGAGTTCCAGCGGGCGGCCGTGGAGTCCCGGGCCCAGGGCAAGGACGTCACCTTGCGGGTCACGGGCAATGCCGCGGAGTGGGCCGATCTTCAGAACTGGGTCCTGCATTTCGGCGTCGACTACAAGTCGGGCCAGCAGGCCAACTACTGTCCTCCGACGGGGACGATCAGTGGCACGAATCCCTGCGGCTTTCGGGCCCCGTCGGCAATCTCGGAAGGGCGCGGCATCACGTTCTTCAATCCGCGCCCCTTCAACAGCCAGGGCAGCACCACCGCCGCCATCAGCATCGAGCGCGTCATCCAGGGGCTGGAAGCGATCGTTGCGTGGCGGAACGTCAAGTTCCAGGCGGAGACGTTCAAGGCCACGTACTCGGGGCAGCTGAACGGCGGCGGCAACGTCTCCCGGGAGATCGAGGCGGGATACTTCTCCACGGCCTGGCTCATCACGGGCGAGCACTTTGCCGACAGCTACCGCAACGGCGTGTTCGGGCGCATCCGTCCCGACAACCAGTTTGCGCTCGGCAAGGACAGCGGGTGGGGCGCGCTGCTGGCCGCGCTGCGCTTCAGCTACTGGGACGGGCGCGATTTTGCCCCGGGACCGGGAACCGATGTCACCGGTGTCAACGGACCGAACACGCTGGCCCCGACCGTCACCCAGTCGACCGACCGGGCCAACGCCTGGACCGTGGCCCTCAAGTGGATTCCGACGGCTTACGTGGCCTACATGGTCAATGTCGTCCACACGAACTTCGGCGGCCCGGTCATTGCCAATGGCAAGGTGCTGGAGAACGAGCGCGCGCTGGAGATGCGCGCCCAGTTCGACTTCTTCTGATGCGAGTAGCGAGAATGAAAGGAATCCCGATGCGCTTCATTGCTGTCCTGGTGGCCTGGCTGGTGTCTGGCGGTCCGGCCTTCGCGCTCGATGTCACGGTGAGCGCGGCGGCGAGCCTGCGCGATGCCTTCACGGAGATCGCCCGGGCATTCGAGCAGGCCAATCCTCCCCATCGTGTGCTGCTCAACACGGGCGCGTCCGGTCAGCTGCTCCAGCAGATGTCGCGCGGGGCACCTGTGGATGTGTTCGCCTCCGCGGATCAGGACACGATGGATCGGGCCGACAAGCAGAAGCTGATCCTTCCGGCGACACGCGCGAACTTCGCACGCAACCGCCTCGTGGTCGCGATTGCCATCGACGGCGCTGCACAGCCCAGGTCGATCGCCGATCTCGGCGCGGCGGACGTCCAGCGCATCGCCATCGGCAATCCGGATTCGGTGCCCGCGGGGCGGTACGCGAAGGGCGCCCTGACCGCTGCCGGTCAGTGGGAGACCCTCAAGCCGAAGTTCGTGAACACGCAGAACGTCCGTCAGGCGCTGGACTACGTGGCGCGCGGCGAAGCCGATGCCGGCTTCGTGTA
>CAZEDA010000251.1:0-5575 GCA_964510915.1 uncultured Rhodocyclaceae bacterium
TGCGCTACTGCGGCGTCTGCCACAGCGACGTGCACATCCGCGACGGCTACTTCGATCTCGGCGGCGGCAAGCGCTTCCGCATGGAAGACCGCGGCATGCGCCCCCCGGTCACGCTGGGTCACGAGCCCTACGGCACGGTCATCGCCGCGGGGCCGGATGCGGGCAGTGTGCCGATCGGCGCCGACCGCCTGGTGTGTCCGTGGATCGGCTGCGGCACGTGCGCGCGTTGTCTCGAAGGCCAGGACAACCATTGCATGACGCCGCGCTGGGTGGGGATCCAGCGCCCGGGCGGCTACGCCGACCATCTCGTGGTGCCGCATCCCCGCTACCTCGTCGATGTGAGCGGCGTGGATCCCGTCTGGGCCGCGACCCTGGCCTGCTCCGGCCTGACCACCTACTCCGCCGTCGACAAGCTGCTCCCGATCCCGCGGGACGAATGGGTGGCCGTCATCGGCGCGGGCGGCCTCGGCCTGATGGCCATCGGCATGCTGCGCGCGCTGGGTCACGAGCGGATCGTGGCCGTCGACGTGGACCCCGCCAAGTTCGACGCGGCACGGGGGGCGGGCGCGGCGGCCGTCGTGAACGGCGCAGACGCCGACGCACTGCAGCAGGTCCAGGCAGTCGCCGGCGGGCCGCTCTATGGCGCGGTGGATCTCGTCAACAACGCAGCCACGGCCACCCTCGCGCTGAATGCCGTGCGCAAGGGCGGCCACGTGATCCTGGTCGGTCTGTACGGCGGTGAGATCCCGGTGTCGCTCGTGACGATCGTGCAGCGCGCGCTGACGATCATCGGCTCCAACGTGGGCACGGTCGCGGAATTGAAGGCCGTTGTGGAACTCGCCCGCCAGGGCAAGCTGAAGCCGATCCCGATCGAAGTGCGTCCGCTGTCCGACGTGAGTGCGACGCTCGACCAGCTGAAGGCCGGTCGGATCACCGGTCGGGTGGTGGCAAAGATCGACTGACCTTCCGCACTCACCGGGCGGCCTGCTCCGGTCATGCCGGAGCAGGCCATCCCCGGGATTCGTCTGAGCGTCAGCAGGCGGCGGGCATCGGCGCGACGAGCGCCTCGATCGCCTGCCCGAGGGCGAGCAGCCGGTCGTCACTCCCCGCCGGGCCATCCAGTTCGATGCCGACCGGCAGACGGGCGGAGGTCAGTCCCACCGGCAGGCTGAGGCCCGGAATGCCGGCGACGGAGCCAGGACTGCTGTTGCGGATGAACGTCGGGAACGTAGGCACGGCACGGCCGTTCAGCATCACCGTGTCGTCCTCGCCGATCTTCGCTGCGGGCAGCGGTGTCGTCGGGAAGATCACGGCATCCACCCGCTGCTTCGCAAAGTACTGGCGATAGGCTTCCTGGAGCGCGGGCCGCTCGACCTCCATGGCGCGGCGATAGACGGCCTCCGGGATCGCCCCGCCCGAAGCCAGTCCTTGCAGCAGGCCTGCGACATCGGGGCTCTCGCACTTCGCGGCAAGCGCCGCGAAATCCATCGGCAGACCGTGTTCGCGCAGATAGGCGTTCAGGTCGACCACCGTCTCGTAGAGCGCGATCGGAAACCCTGACGCTCCTTCCAGGCGCATCACATCCGCGATATCGGCTTCGACCAGAACAGCGCCTTCCGCGCGCATCGCGTCGAGCACGCCTTCGCACAGGCGCTGCGTCTCCGATTCCAGGTCCGCCCAGAAGTCCGCGCGAGGGACGCCCAGACGCACGCCGCGAAGCGACGCCGCGCCCGGCACGGGTACCTTCGAATCCATCACGACCCGATGCAGCAGCGCGCAGTCGCGCACCGATCGGGTCATGGGCCCCGCGGTGTCTCGCGTGTGGGAGATGGGCACGATGCCCGACTGCGACCAGAGGCCGACGGTCGGACGAAGACCGACGATGCCACAGAGCGCTGCCGGCACTCGCACGGAACCGCCCGTGTCGCTGCCGATCCCGCCGGGCACGATGCGCGCCGACACCGCCACGCCCGTGCCGCCGCTGGACCCGCCGGCGATGCGCTCGGGATCCCACGGATTGCGGGCGGGACCGAACGCGCGGTTGTTGGTGGTGATGCCGAACGCGAGTTCATGCATGTTGGCCTTGCCGAAGACAACAGCGCCGGCATCGACCAGCCGCTGCACCACCGGCGCGTTGCGAGCCGGTACGTTCCCGCGCAGTCCCGGCGTGCCGCCGGTCGTCTCCATGCCCTCGGTGTCGAGGTTGTCCTTGATGGCAAGCGGAACACCATGCAGGAGCCCGAGCGCGCCCGCCCTGCCCTTCCTGGCATCGGCCTCGCGCGCCTGCGCGAGGACACGGTCCGGCTCGATGCGGATGAAGGCGTTGAGCGTGGCGAACTGCGCGGCGCGATCAAGCAGTGTCCGCGCGTATTCCTCGGCGCCGATGCGGCCCGTGCGCAGCGCCGTCGCCGCGTCTTCGATGGTGAAGCTGGTGGCGTCCATGCGCGGGCCCCGGTGTCAGTGAAGATCAGGCGCGCGTCAGAACTTCGGCGACGGCAGACCCGCCGCGAGTTCCGCCGAACGCACGGTATTGGCGAGCAGCATCGTGATCGTCATCGGCCCCACACCGCCGGGCACAGGCGTGATCCACCCCGCCACCTGCTTCGCGCTCTCGAAGTCCACATCGCCCACGAGCTTGCCGTCGGCCGTGCGGTTGATGCCGACATCCACCACCGCCGCACCGGGCTTGATCATGTCGCCTGTCACGACGCCGGGCCGACCGACCGCCACTACGAGCACATCGGCGCGCCGGGTATGGGCGGCGAGGTCCTTCGTCTTCGACGTGCAGATGGTCACCGTGGCATCCCGGGCGAGCAGCATCAGCGCCTGGGGTTTGCCGACGATGTTGCTGCGCCCCACCACGACCGCATCGACGCCCGCGAGCGGAATGCCGTAGTGGTCGAGGATCACCATGACGCCGTGCGGCGTGCAGGGCTGGAACGTGGGATTGCCGGACATCAGCGCCCCGAGGCTCTCCTTGTGGAAGCCGTCCACGTCCTTGTGCGGCGAGATGGTCTCCAGCACGTTGTCGACATCGAAATGCTTCGGGAGCGGCAGCTGCACCAGGATGCCGTGGATGCGCGGGTCCGCATTGAGTTCGGCGATCTTCGCGAGCACGGTGGCCTCGGTGGCATCACCGGGGTACTCGTGGATCTCGGAGTGCATCCCGATCTCGCCGCAGGCCTTCGCCTTGTTGCGCACGTAGACCTTCGACGCGGGGTTCTCGCCGACGATGAGGACAGCGAGTCCCGGCGTGGTGCCGGCGCTACGCAGCGCTTCCACGCGGCCCTGGAGGCGGGCACGCGTTTCCTTCGAGACGGCGAGGCCGTCCATGATTGCAGCGGTCATCTTGGAAGTTCCGGGAGTGAAGAAATCGAAAAGGGTCAGTCGTGCGAGCTGCCCGCCGGCGCCGTGAGGATCGCGTCGATGGGGCGGACGGCATCCGGGTCCGTGACCTTCTCCAGCTCCGCGAGCGTGGAGTAGAACACGGGGCCTCGGCCCATGTCGGCTTCGTCCTGACTGACAAGCGCGTTGATGTTGACGCCGTTGGCCTGCCGGGAGCCCTGCAGCTGCTTCGGCGCACTCAGCACGCCGGGCATCATGCCGGGGACGATCAGCGCGTAGCCGAACACCTCGCCGCGATCGTTGTGAAGCCGGCACAGATCGCCGTTTGCGATCCCGCGCGAGCGGGCGTCCTCCTCGGCGATCTCGAAGGTCTGGCGCGACATCATTTCCTGCAGCCGCGGAACGTGCTGGAAGCTCGCTCCGATGAAGTAGTGCGTGGCGGGGCTCAGGACCTGCAGCGGAAAGCGACGCTTGGCCTCGTGACTGAGGAAGCCCTCGCGCTCTTCCACGTGGCCGGGCAGCGGGTCCTGGCCGAGCTTCGCAAGCGTCTCGCTGTAGATCTCGATCTTGCCCGTGGGTGTCGCCCAGCGGCCGCTGTTGAGCCCGGGGCGGCGCGGCGAATCCACGGCCGCCTTCGCCCACCCGTTCTCCTTCAGGCCCTCGTAGGTGATGCCCTCGAACAGAGGATTGAACGCCGGATCGATGAGTTCGCGGATCATGTCCTCGTCGCTCTGCGAGAAGCAGGGGTCGTCGTAGCCCATGTGCTTCGCGAGACGGCGGAAGAGCTCGTTGTTGTCGAGGCTTTCGCCCTGCTTCGGGATGGCCTGCTGCGACAGCGAGTAGTAATAGTTGCCGTAGGCGCAGAGCAGATCGGAGCGCTCCAGCGTGGTGTCCGCGGGCAGGATGTAATCCGCGTAGTCGCAGGTGTCGGAGAAGAACGTGTCGTGGACGGCGATGAAGAGGTCCTCCCGCATCATCCCTCGACGCGCGCTGACGGTGTCGGGCACGCAGTTGGCCGGGTCGGAGTTCCACACGAACAGCGACTTGATGGGCGGATCCATCGCCGGATCCTCCAGCGCGCGACCGATCTGGATCATGTTGACGGTCCGCGGCTTGCGGCCTGCGAGCAGGTCGGTACGCTGCAGCTTGCCGAGATCGACGTTGCGCAGTTCCGTCCCGGTCCCGACGCACACGCCACCCCGGGTGCGCATCGCACCGGTGAGCACGGGCAGGAGCTTCACCGCCCGCGTCATGGCCCCGCCGTTGTCGTGACGCTGCAGCCCCCAGTTGAGGCGGATGAACGACTTCCGGGTGCGGCCGTAGAGCAGCGCGAAGCGCTCGATGTCCGCTGCGGGAATGCCAGTGATGTCCGCGACCTTGTCCAGCGTGTACTCGGGCAGGCGGTCACGCAGCAGGGCTTCCCAGCCCACCGTCTGCTCCTTCAGGAACGCCTCGTCGTGCAGGCCGTGGTCGACGATGATCTTCATCATGCCGAGCGCCAGCGCGGCGTCGGTGCCCGGGCGGGGCTGGATGTGCCAGTCGGCGAACGCCGTGGTGCGCGTGGGCCTCGGATCGACGGCCACGATGGTGGCACCGCGCTCCTTCGCCGCCACCACGAACGGCATGGCATGCACGCCCGTGCTCACGAGGTTGGTGCCCCAGAGGATCACCAGATCCATTGAGGGGATGTCCTCGATGTCGGCTTCGTGGACCTGCCCGGTGGTGTAGAGGCTGGCCGCGCGCCCGGCCGCCGTGCAGATCGTGCGTTCGAGCCGGGCGGCGCCCATCTTGTTGAAGAACCGGTCGCCCATGCCCAGGAAACCGAGAAACCCCAGCGTGCCGGAGTACGAGTACGGCTGCACGGCGTCGGGTCCGTAGCGGGCGACGGTGTCCTTGAGGTTCGCGGCGATGGCGGCGAGGGCCTCGTCCCAGGTGGTGCGCTCGAACCGCGCCCCCGGGCCCTTCGGTCCGACGCGGCGATAGGGATGGAGCACCCGGTTGCCGTTGTAGACGAGTTCGAGGTAGTTGTTGACCTTGTTGCAGAGATAGCCCTTGGTGACCGGATGCGTCGGGTCGCCCCGGACGGCGATCGCCCGTTCGGTCTGCGTGTCCACGGTCACCAGCATCGAGCAGGCGTCCGGGCAGTCGTGGGGGCACGTGGCCTTCACGACACGGGTTTGCAGGTGCTTGGCGATTCCGGCTGCGGTTTCCATCGCACGGTCCAGTAATT
>CAZEDA010000252.1:0-5532 GCA_964510915.1 uncultured Rhodocyclaceae bacterium
ACGGTGTCGAAGAGCGCGGCGTCCTCGCCGGGCTGCCCGGCCGCCGCCATCCAGTTGGCGGACAGCTTCACGCGCGCGATATCGCCGATGTGGGCGGCAGCGACGTTCGTCAGCGCCTCGCCCACGGCCATGCGTCCAGACGCGGGCGGATCGATCACGGCCAGCGGCGTGCGCTCGCCCATGGCCATCGCCTCGCCGAGGTACGTATCGAAGCCCATCGCGGTGACCGCGACGTCGGCGACCGGCACCTGCCAGCGGCCGACCATCTGGTCACGGGCGGTCATCCCGCCGACGGAACGATCGCCGATGGTGATCAGGAAGTTCTTGCTGGCGACTGCCGGGAACCGCAGCACATTGAGCAGCGCCGGCAGAGGGTCCAGCGAGGCCGGGTCGAAGTCGGTACCACGACGACGGATGCGCTTCACGTCGCGCTGCATGCGCGGCGGCTTGCCGAGCAGCACGCCGAGATCCATGTCGACCGGCCGGTTCGCGAACACCGGGTCTTCGACGATCAGCCGCTCTTCCGCTGTCGCTTCGCCGAGGACCGCATACGGACAACGTTCGCGCGCGCAGATGGCCTCGAAGGCGGCGAGTCGGCTGCGATCGACCGCGAGCACGTAGCGCTCCTGGGCCTCGTTGCACCAGACCTGCATGGGGGACATGCCGGGTTCTTCGGACTGGATCTTGCGCAGGTCGAACCGTGCGCCGCGACCAGCACCGTGTACGAGTTCCGGCAGGGCATTCGACAGACCGCCCGCGCCCACATCGTGGACGGAAAGAATCGGATTGGCCTCGCCCATCGCCCAGCAGCGGTCGATGACTTCCTGCGCGCGCCGCTGGATCTCGGGGTTGCCGCGCTGCACGGAATCGAAGTCGAGGGCTTCGGTGTTGGTGCCCGTGGCCATGCTCGACGCCGCGCCGCCGCCCAGCCCGATCAGCATGCCCGGACCGCCGAGCTGCACGAGGGCCGTCCCGGCGGGGAAGTTCTCCTTCATCACCTGATCGGCACGGATGGCGCCCACGCCGCCCGCGATCATGATGGGCTTGTGGTAGCCGTACATGCGCTCGCCGACGCGCTGTTCGTACGTGCGGAAGTAGCCGGCGAGATTCGGACGGCCGAACTCGTTGTTGAACGCAGCGCCGCCGATGGGACCTTCGATCATGATGTCCAGCGCGGAGGCGATCCGGCCCGGCTTGCCTTCGTGCCCGGCTTCCCAGGCCTGCGGCGCATCGGGCAGACGCAGGTGCGAGGTCGTGAATCCCGTGAGCCCCGCCTTCGGACGCGCCCCGCGCCCCGTGGCACCTTCATCGCGGATCTCGCCGCCCGCGCCCGTGGCCGCGCCGGGGAACGGCGCAATGGCCGTCGGGTGGTTGTGCGTTTCCACCTTCATCAGGATGTGGGTGGTCTCGTCATAGCGACGGTAGGTGCCATCCGGGGCCGGACGGAACCGGGGCGCCGCAGCACCTTCCATCACCGCGGCGTTGTCCGAGTATGCGACCACCGTGTGCTCGGGATGTGTGCGATGCGTGTGGCGGATCATGTCGAACAGCGACGAGGTCTGTGCCTCTCCGTCGATGATCCACGACGCGTTGAAGATCTTGTGCCGGCAGTGTTCCGAGTTCGCCTGCGCGAACATCATCAGCTCGACATCGGTGGGGTCCCGCCCCTCGGCGCGATAGGCCTCGAGCAGGTAGTCGATCTCGTCGGGAGACAGCGCGAGCCCGAGTTCGCCGTCGGCGGCGACAAGCGCGTCGCGTCCGCCTGTCAGCACCGGCACGGTGTTGAGCGGTACCGGCGAGACGTGATGGAAGAGCCGCTCGGCGTCGTCGAGGGTCTCCAGCACCGTCTCGGTCATGCGGTCATGCAGTCTGGCGCTGACCTTCTGACCGTCTTCGGCCCCCTGCCCTGCGCCCGCCACGCGATACACCACGCCGCGCTCGATGCGCCGGACTGCGGTGAGGCCGCAGTTCCGCGCGATGTCCGTCGCTTTGGAGGACCACGGCGAGATCGTCCCCAGCCGAGGCACCACGAAGAAGAGCCGCCCTGTGGCACGGCCCGCCCTGGTGCGAGGACCGTACGTGAGGATGCGTTCCAGCCGGGTGCGCTCCTCGGCCTGCAGCGGGCGGTCGAGTTCGACCACGTGCTGGAAGTGCGCCTCCACGCCCGTGATGCGGGTGTCGGCGGAGCGGAGCGAGGCAAGGAGTTTCTGGAGACGGAATTCGGACAGGGCGTTGCGCCCGGGCAACTGCAGGATATGCGGCATGGATGCGCGAGAGATCCTTGGCAAGACTCCCGGCGACCGGACGCGCGAGCGCGACGGATGCCGTGAGGCGTTCTGATAAAGCCGGATTATAGCCGTCGAGTCCCGGGGAAGGTCGCGCCGCATGGCGCGGCCGCGCCATTTGATCGGACGTTCCCAGGTTGCCGCGTCCGAGCGATTACACTTTCCCGAACCTTGCAGGCACTCCCCATGGCTTCCGCGCTCTCGCCCATCTACCGCACCGAGGACATCCGCCGCATCGAGGCGGCAGCGTTCGCGCAATCGCCGCCCGCCCCGCTCATGGAGCGCGCCGGGCTCGCCGCGGCCGAGCTTATCCGCACTCAGCTGGGCTCGCGCGAGCGGGTTCTGGTCCTCGCCGGCCCGGGCAACAACGGGGGCGACGCCTTCGTGGCAGCTCGTCACCTCAGACAGTGGTGGGTCGACACGAGCGTCGTCTTCACCGGCAACGCGGACTCGCTCCCGGCCGATGCGAAAGCCGCCTGCGACGCCTGGCGTGCGGCGGGCGGTACGGTGCAGGCCCAGTGGCCGGACGGATTCGCCCCGGACATCGTCGTCGACGGCCTCTTCGGCATCGGCTTGCGGCGGCCGCTCGACGGGCGCCACGCCGATCTCGTGGCGCGTACCGCGGCCAGCGGCGCACTGGTCGTCGCACTCGATGTGCCCAGCGGGCTGCAGGCCGATACGGGTCAGGCGCTCGGCGAAGCAATCCGGGCAGACCACACCATCACGTTCATCGCGCTGAAGCCGGGCCTGCTCACGCTCGACGGACCCGATCACGCGGGCGTCGTGCACGTGGCGGCGCTGGGACTCGACGCCTCGGCAGCCGTGGCACCGAAGGGATTCGTGATCAACGCGGAAAGTGTCCGCATCGCGTTGCCGAATCGCCGCCGCAACACCCACAAGGGCAACTACGGTGACGTCGCCATCGTCGGTGGGGCAGCCGGCATGGCGGGGGCGGCATGGCTGGCGGGTCGCGCTGCTTTGCTGCTCGGCGCAGGCCGGGTTTACGTGGGGCTCGCTGATACGCAGGCGCCGACGCTGGACCCGCTGCACCCGGAACTGATGATGCGGTCTGCGGGTGAGGTAGTGAACCTGCCGCGCCCAAGGGTGATCGTGGTCGGCCCTGGCCTGGGGCAATCGGACGCTGCGGGGGCGCTGCTGGATGCTGCCATCGCCCGCGACGTCCCGCTCGTGCTGGATGCCGACGCCCTCAATCTCGTTGCCCTGGATGGCGACCGTGCCCGACGCGTGCGGGAACGCACCGCCGGGACCATCGCGACGCCCCATCCCGCCGAGGCCGCGCGACTGCTGGCGACGGACACCGCGGTCATCCAGTCGGATCGCATCGCCTCCGCCCTGCGGCTGGCAGAAAAGCTGAACGCCTGGACCGTCCTCAAGGGTGCCGGCAGCGTGTGCGCCGGTCCGGATGGCACCTGGTTCGTGAACACGACGGGCAATCCGGGCATGGCGGCAGCCGGCATGGGGGACGTGCTGTCCGGCATGCTCGGCGCGCTGGTGGCCCAGGGTGCATCGGTCCGGGAGGCTCTTCTCGCCGCCGTCCATCTCCATGGTCTGGCGGGAGATGCGGTGGCGGCGGACCACGGGGGGCTGATCGGGGTCACAGCCGGAGAAGTCGCGACGGCGGCCCGACTCGTGGCCAACAAGCTCGTTTACGGCGCCTAGTACGCGTGCATCAGTTGAACTCCGGGATCGTCGCGAAGCGCTCCTTCAGAAAGTCCGCGAGTGCCTTGACCTTCTCCGGGACGTGGCGCGAGTACGGGTACACCGCGTTGATCTCCACGGGCGGCGGCGAGTAGTCGGCGAGTATCTGGACCAGCCGGCCCGCCGCGATGTCCCGCTGGGCGATCCACACCGGCGACGCCGCGATTCCCCGCCCCGCGAGCGCTGCCCGCCGGATGGCCAGGCCGCTGTTGGAACTGAAGGACCCCGACACCCGGATGTGCACCTCCTGCTTCTGCCGCATGAAGACCCATTCGTTGCCGGTGGCCAGGTACAGATAACGGATGCACTCGTGGTGGAGAAGATCCTCCGGAACCTGCGGCGTCCCGCGCCGGGCGAGGTACTCCGGGGAGGCCACGATGATCCGGCGGCTGAAGCCCAGGCGCCGGGCGACCAGCGTGGAGTCCTGCAGTCTGCCGACGCGGATGGCCACGTCGATCCCTTCCTGAACCAGGTCCACGTACCGGGCGGTCTCCACCAGGTTCAGCTGCAGTCCCGGGTGCTGGGCGTGGAATTCCAGCATCAGGTCGTCCAGGCCCATCTCCCCCATGACGGTGGCCATGGTGACCGTGAGACTGCCGCCCAGCCCGCTGGAGAGCTTGCCCACGCTGCCTTCGAGGGCGGCGACGTCGTTGAGGATCTTTCTCGCGGTCTCGTAGTAGGCCTCCCCGGCTTCGGTCAGCCGCAAACGGCGGGTGGTGCGCTGCAGCAGGGTTACTCCCAGGGTGGCCTCCAGCGCAGCGAGCTGCTTGCTCACGGTGGGCTGTCCGGCACCGGTTTCCCGGGCTACAGCCGAGATACTGCCCGTCTCGACGATCCGGACAAATGCCTGCATCAAGGCGAATCGGTCCATCAGCTCTCCTGATTCATTCCATTCCGGCAGGAATCTTATGCCCTGCAGCCCACTTAATGTTGCGGCGCATCATCCGTAGAGTACGGGTCATGGAGGCTGCATCAACAAGCCTCGCAGACAACCGCCAAGGAGTCCCCGAAATGAACAGCCGCAACCTCACTCTCGTCCTGCTCGGTGCCTGGCTCACCGTGATGCTGAGCGGGTCCGCCTTCGCCGCCGACTGGCGCACCGTTTCCGAAACCGCCGACGGCCAGGTGTTCGTCGACCGTTCCAGCCTGTCCACGACCGCCGCCGGCACCGAAGCCAACGTCATCGTGAACTACGCCACCGAGAAGACCCTCGGCGACTGGTACCCGCACCGCTCCCGCGTGCTGCGCTACGAACTGCTCTGCGCCACCGGTGAAGTCCGCGTCGAAGGCTGGACCTTCGCCTCCGGCGAACTCGGCAGCGGCAAGGCCGTCTGGACCGAAGCGGTGAGCCGCGTGCCGACCAAGCCCGCCGCCGGCACCGTCGAGAGCGCCGTCCTTGCCGCCGTGTGCGATCCGGCCAAGGTCTCGCTCCTGACCCGCTAACCGTCTCCTCCCCGAATCGGCGCGAAGACTTCCTTCCCTGATTCGTTCACACGCACCGGCTGCCACCGGTGCGTTTTTTTTGCCT
>CAZEDA010000253.1:0-5522 GCA_964510915.1 uncultured Rhodocyclaceae bacterium
CCACGAGCAGGCGCAGCGGGCCCGAGCGGCCGGCGAAGCGCGCCGACGGTTCGGGCAACGCGACGATCTCGGCACGGACGGGATTGCCGCACCACTCGCTCTTCGCGAGCACGTCGGGAAATCCGGTCATGCGCCGGTCGGCCACCTGCGCGAGCACCTTGTTCGCGAGACCGGCGATCGCGTTCTGTTCGTGGAGCACCAGCGGTCGCCCGAACAGCGCCGCCATCATGCCGCCCGGAAACGAGATGTATCCGCCCATGCCCAGCACGACATTCGGACGCTCGCGGAAAATCACCGTCGCGCACTGCCAGAAGGCGATCAGCAGGTTGACGGGCAGCAGCGCGGCGCGCAGCAGACCCTTGCCGCGCAGGCCGGCAAAGCGGATGAACTCCAGGCGATAGCCGCGCGACGGCACGAGACCCGCTTCCATGCCCTGACGCGACCCCAGCCACACGACCTGCCAGCCGCGCTGGCGCAGTTCATCGGCGACAGCGAGCGCAGGCATGATGTGTCCGCCGGTGCCGCCGGCCATCACGAGCAGCGTGCGGGATGCGGTCGCGCTCATGTCGCCTTCCCCATCATCAGCTGCCGGTTCTCCACGTCGACCCGCATCAGGATCGCGATGGCCGCCAGATTCGCGACGATGCCCGTGCCTCCGAACGACAGCAGCGGCAGCGTGAGGCCCTTGGTGGGCAGCGCCCCCATGTTCACGCCGATGTTGATGAGCGCCTGACCGCCGATCCACAGTCCGATGCCCTGGGCCACCAGACCGGCGAAGTAGCGTTCGAGCCGGACAGCCTGCCGGCCGATGGCGAAGGCGCGCGACACCAGCCAGGCGAACAGCGCGAGAACCACGGCAACGCCGACGAATCCGAGTTCCTCCGCGATCACCGCGAGCAGGAAGTCCGTGTGGGCTTCGGGCAGATAGAAGAGCTTCTCCACGCTCGCGCCGAGCCCGACCCCGAAGGTCTCGCCGCGGCCGAATGCGATGAGGGAGTGGATGAGCTGGTAGCCGGACCCCAGCGGATCGTCCCAGGGGCGCAGGAACGACGAGATGCGCTTGATGCGATAGGGCGCGATCCAGATGAGCAGCACGAAGCCGATCATCAGGAAGAAGGCGAGGCCGGCAAACAGACGCCAGTTCATGCCGCCCAGGAACAGCACGCCCATGGCGACGAGCGTGATCACGGCGAAAGCGCCGAAGTCCGGCTCCAGCAGCAGCAGCGTGCCCGCAAAGAGCATCACGCCCGCCATCGGCAGGAAGCCCTTGCGGAAGCTGCCCATGTGCGCAACCTTGCGCACCGTGTAGTCGGCGGCGTAGAGCACGACCGCGAGCTTCGCGAGTTCGGACGGCTGGAAGCTGAGGCCCAGCAGGCGGATCCAGCGCTGGCTGCCGTTCACCATCCGGCCGATGCCGGGGATCAGCACGATGATCAGCAGGAAGGCCGTGAACACGAACAGGTAGGGCGCGGCCTGCTGCCACCAGCGCATCGGCACCTGGAAGGTGGCGAGACCGATCCCGAGTCCGACGGCGAGGAAGATCGCGTGGCGCACCAGATAGTAGGTGGGCTGGAAGGCCGTGAGCTTCGAGGCCTCGGCGGTGGCAATGGACGCGGAGTACACCATCACCAGGCCGATGGACAGCAGCAGCAGCACCGACCACAGCAGCGACTCGTCGAAGGCTGCCATGGCGCGCGGGCGGGAGAGGACGGCCGAGATCATGCCCGTCGCTCCTGGAGTTGTGCGACGGCCGCGCGGAACACCTCGGCGCGGTGCTCGTAGTTCCTGAACATGTCGAAGCTCGCACAGGCGGGCGACAGCAGGATCGAGTCGCCGTGCAGCGAGAGATCGAAGGACTGCTCCACCGCGATGTGCATGTCGGCGGCGCGGCTTACTCTCACACCGTGCGGCATGAGCGCTTCGGCGATGCGCTCGCGATCGCGGCCGATGAGCACCACGGCGCGCGCGGCCGCCGCCGCGGCAGGGCCGAGCGGCGAGAAATCCTGTCCCTTGCCGTCACCACCCGCGATGAGCACCACTTTCTCGCGCATGCCGCGCAGAGCGGCAACCGTCGCGCCGACGTTGGTGCCCTTGGAATCGTCGTAGAAGCGGCGACCGTCCAGTTCCGCGACGAACTCCACACGATGCGGCAGGCCGCGGAACTCCACCAGCGCCGGGATCATCGCGTCGTACTCGATGCCGATCGCGTGACACAGCGCCATCGCCGCCAGCGCATTCTCGGCGTTGTGCAGACCGGCCAGCCGCAGTCGCGAAGCGGGCAGGATGCGATGCGCCCCTTCCACGAGCCAGTCCTGGCCGCCGTCGCGGAGAATGCCCCAGGAGCGCGCACCCAGCGCGGGCGAGCGGCCGAAGCTCCAGGCCTGCATCTCGGGGCGCAGCATGCCGGTCGTCCACGGGTCGTCGCGATTGACGATCTGCACGCGCGAGCCCGCGAAGATGCGGGCCTTCGCCTGCGCGTAGCCTTCCATGCCGTCGTAGCGGTCGAGGTGATCCTCGGACAGATTGAGCACCACCGCCGCGTCGGGGCGGAGACTGGAAGTCGCTTCGAGCTGGAAGCTCGACAGCTCCAGCACCACGACCTCCGGCACCGGCCGCTCGCCGCGTTCGATCTCGAACAGGGCATCGAGAACCGCGAGACCGATGTTGCCGGCGACCAGCGTTTCGCGGTGCGCGGCACGGCACAGCGCGCCGGTCAGTTCGGTGACCGTGCTCTTGCCGTTCGACCCCGTGATCGCGAGGATGGATGGACGGGGGCGGCCGTATCGCGCCGCGACGGAACCGAGTGCGAGCGCGAAGAGTTCCACGTCGCCCACTGCCGGTACACCGCGTTCGACAGCGCGCACGATCTCCGGCTCCGCCAGTGGCACACCGGGGCTCACGGCGATCAGATCGATGTCGGCGAAGCTTTCCGCGCGGAAGGGGCCCGTCGTGAAGGTTGCGGCCGGATAAGCAGCACGAAGGTCATCGAGGCCGGGCGGTTCCGCGCGCGAATCGACGGCACTCACGATCGCGCCCTGCGCCGAGAGCCAGCGGATCATGGAGCGCCCCGTGAGGCCCAGCCCCACCACCAGTACGCGCCGCCCCTGGAGATCGTTGCTCATCGCAGCTTCAGCGTGGAGAGCCCGAACAGCACGAGCAGCATGGTGATGATCCAGAAGCGGACGACGACCTGGTTCTCCTTCCAGCCCTTGAGTTCGTAGTGGTGGTGCAGCGGTGCCATGCGGAAGATCCGCTTGCCGGTGAGCTTGAACGAAGCCACCTGCAGCATCACGGACAGCGTCTCGACCACGAACACACCGCCCATGATGAACAGCACGATCTCCTGCCGGACGATGACCGCGATCGTGCCGAGCGCCGCACCGAGGGCCAGCGCACCGACGTCGCCCATGAACACTTCCGCGGGATACGCGTTGAACCAGAGGAAGCCCAGCCCTGCGCCGGCCATGGCCGCGCAGAAGATGGTGAGTTCTCCGGCGCCCGGGATGTACGGAAAGCCCAGATACTTCGAGAACACCGCGTTGCCAGCGACGTAGGCGAAAACGCCGAGGGCACTGCCCACCATCACCGTCGGCAGGATTGCGAGTCCGTCGAGACCGTCGGTGAGGTTCACGGCATTGGAGGTGCCGACGATCACGAAGTACGTGAGCACCACGAAGCCGATCGCGCCCATCGGATAGGCCACGAACTTGAAGAACGGCACGATGAATTCGGTCTGCGCGGGCAGGCTGGAGAAGCTGAGCACGATCGCCGCGGCGAGTCCGATCACCGACTGCCAGAAGTACTTCCAGCGGCTGGCGAGGCCCTTGGGGTTGCGGAAGACCACCTTGCGATAGTCGTCCACCCAGCCCACGACACCGAATCCCAGCGTGACCGCCAGCACCACCCAGACGAGGCGATTGCTGAGATCAGCCCAGAGCAGCGTGGTGATGGCGATGGCGACGAGGATGAGCGCTCCGCCCATGGTGGGCGTACCGGCCTTCGTGAGGTGCGTCTGCGGACCGTCGTCGCGCACGGCCTGACCGATCTTGTAGGCGGTGAGCTTGCGGATCATCGCCGGACCGACGAGGAAGGAGATGAACAGCGCCGTCATCGTCGCGAGCACGGCACGCAGCGTGATGTAGTTGACCACGTGCAGCGCACGGAAGTCATCGGCGAAATGGGCAGCGAGCCACGGAAACATGTCAGTGGTCTCCCGCCGGGGCCGGCAGCCCCAGAAGCGCTGCAACGACCCGTTCCATCCGCATGAAGCGCGAACCCTTCACGACCATCGTCACATCGGGACCGCAGATGCGGCGCAGCTCGGCGACGAGTTCGTCGATCTCCGCGAAGAGCTGCGCGCCCGGGCCGAAGGCCTCCACCGCATACCGGCTGGCGCTGCCGAGCGCGAACAGCATTTCGAGGCCCTTGGAGCGCGCGAACGCCCCGACCTCGCGATGCATCGCCGCTTCGTCCGCCCCCAGCTCGCCCATGTCGCCCATCACGAACACGCGCCGTCCCGGGAGCGCGGCGAGCCAGGACACCGCCGCCTTCATCGAGTCGGGATTCGCGTTGTAGGTGTCGTCGATCACGATGCTGCCGCCCGGCCCCATCTTGCGCTGCAGGCGCCCGGCCACACCGCCGTGCGTGCTGAGACCCTCCGAGATCTTGTCGAGGGGCACGCCCACGACGACCGCCGCGGCCGTGGCAGCCAGCGCGTTGCGGGCGTTGTGGAGGCCTGGCACCTGAAGGCGGAACGACACGCGCCCGGCGGGCGTGTCCGCGGTGACCACGCTGCCGGCAGCCTCGAGTTCCACCTGCCCGCGCACGTCGGCGGGCCGATCGATGCCGAACGTCACCATGCGGCGCGAGGCTTCGATGCCCGTCCAGAAGGACGCGTAGTCGTCGTCCGCATTGAAGACGCGCACGCCGTCGGCGCCCAGACCTTCGAAGATCTCCGCTTTCGCCTTGGCGATGTTGTCACGCGACCCCAGCTCGCCGATGTGAGCCGTGCCGGCGTTGTTGATCAGGGCGACGCTGGGCCGCCCGATCTTCGTCATGTAGCGGATCTCGCCCAGGTGATTCATGCCCATTTCCACGGCACCGTAGCGGTGCTCCCGGCGCAACCGCAGCAGCGTGAGCGGCAGGCCGATGTCGTTGTTGAGATTGCCTTCGGTGGCGAGCACGGCGTCGTGGCCAACATGCGCGCGAAAGATGGCGGCCAGCATTTCCTTCACGCTGGTCTTGCCGTTGCTGCCGGTGATCGCGACGATCGGAATCGAGAAGCGCGCACGCCACCACGCGGCGAGGTGACCGAGTCCCAGACGCGTATCCGGCGCAAGCAGCAGCGGCGCAGGCTCCGTCGTAACGGCCGCCGGATCGCTGACGAGCGCCGCGGCGGCGCCGCCCGACAAAGCCGCATCCACGAAGCGGTGACCGTCCACGCGCTCGCCGCGGAGCGCGACGAACAGATCGCCCGGGCCGGCCTTGCGGCTGTCGATGGTGACGCCGCGCACTTCGGCATC
>CAZEDA010000254.1:0-5515 GCA_964510915.1 uncultured Rhodocyclaceae bacterium
CGTGGCACAGAATCTGCACCAACTCGGGCTCGCCGCCCGAAAACCTTTGACCTCAGCCAGGTCTTTCTCGAAATAACCCACTCAAGTCTAGGAGAAGCAAGGATGTCCCCAGCCGACGTCATGAATATGGTCAAGGACAACGAAGTGAAATTCGTTGATTTCCGGTTCACCGATACGCGGGGCAAGGAACAGCACGTGTCGGTGCCTGCGAAGGCATTGGATGACTCCAAGTTCGTGGACGGGCACGCCTTCGACGGCTCCTCGATCGCCGGCTGGAAGGGCATCCAGGCGTCGGACATGCTGCTGATGCCCGATCCCTCCTCCGCGCGTCTGGACCCGTTCACGGACGAGTCGACCCTCATTCTCACCTGCGACGTCATCGAGCCCGCCGACGGCAAGGGCTACGACCGCGATCCGCGCTCGATCGCGAAGCGCGCCGAGGCCTACCTGAAGTCCTCCGGCGTGGGCGATGTCGCCTACTTCGGTCCGGAGCCCGAGTTCTTCGTGTTCGACAGCATCACGTGGAACGTCGACATGTCCGGCTGCTTCGTGAAGATCAATTCTTCCGAAGCCCCCTGGTCGACGGGCCTCGACATGGAAGGCGGCAACATGGGCCATCGTCCCCCGGTCAAGGGCGGATACTTCCCCGTGCCCCCGGTCGATTCCCTGCAGGACCTGCGTTCGGCCATGTGTCTCGCCCTCGAAGAGCAGGGCGTCGAAGTGGAAGTGCATCACCACGAAGTGGCCGCGCCCGGTCAGTGCGAGATCGGCACCAAGTTCGCCCCGCTGGTCCAGCGAGCCGACTGGCTGCAGATCATGAAGTACACGATCCACAACGTTGCTCACCAGTTCGGCAAGACCGCCACCTTCATGCCGAAGCCGGTCGTGGGTGACAACGGTTCGGGCATGCACGTGCACCAGTCGGTCTGGAAGGGCGGCAAGAACCTGTTCGCAGGCAACGGCTACGCCGGCCTGTCCGAGTTCGCGCTGTACTACATCGGCGGGATCATCAAGCACGCCAAGGCGCTGAACGCCATCACGAACCCCGGCACGAACTCGTACAAGCGCCTGGTTCCCGGGTTCGAAGCGCCGATCAACCTGGCCTACTCCGCCCGCAACCGTTCGGCGTCCATCCGGATTCCGTTCGTGCAGAGCGACAAGGCCCGCCGAATCGAAGTGCGCTTCCCCGACCCGACGGCAAACCCGTACCTCGCGTTCGCGGCGATGCTGATGGCCGGTCTGGATGGCGTGCAGAACAAGATCCACCCCGGCGACCCCATCGACAAGAACCTCTACGACCTCCCGCCGGAAGAAGCGAAGAAGGTTCCGAACGTGTGCTCGTCGCTGGACATGGCACTCGAGCATCTCGACAAGGACCGCGAGTTCCTCACGCGCGGCGGCGTCTTCTCCGACGACATGATCGATGCCTACATCGAACTGAAGATGGAAGAAGTCACCCGCTTCCGCATGACGACCCACCCGGTCGAGTTCGACATGTACTACAGCCTGTAACGCAGGATTCACTAGCGTGATCTAGGGAAAGGCGGGGCGAAGGCCCCGCCTTTTTCATTTCCGCCCGAAGCACTCGGGGCAGCGCCAGTAGGGAGACGCACAATTGCGGAGCATTCGCCTGTCCCTTAGACTCCATGGCAAAGAGTTCGGGCCCCATGGACCCGTCCGCGCCTGCATTCAGGAGACCCATGCCTCATTCCTCGATCGTTCGGTGCGTGCTCGCCTCGATGACATTGATTCTTTCAGTCGTGGGAGCACCGGCGCTTGCCGGACAGACGTGCAAGTACATCGATGCCGAAGGCCGGGTGACTTTCGCGAATGTGCCGGTCAAGAACGCTCGCAAGGTGATGTGCTTCGAACCCGTGCCGCAGCCCGCACCAAAACAGGTCGCGCCGGCACCGCGCGCACCCTCGGATGGTGCGCAAGTCGCAGGCCCTGCCCGAGTGGATGCCCCAACGCAGCGTCGACGCGACGAAGATCGCAGACGAATCCTCGAACAGGAACTCGCGGAAGAGCAGCGTCTGCTGGAAGCCGCGCGTCGCATGCTCACGCGCGATGGCGCCAGCACCAACCGCAGCGATCCGTCGGTAGCTCAAGTCCTCGACAACCTCGGCCCTGCTTACGAAAGCGCGAAGCGGCACGAGCGGAACATCGACGCCATCCAGCGCGAGCTCTCCGCAATCCGCTGAGCACGCGACCCTCTCCGCGCGACTCCCTTCCGTCGCGCACTTTGTTTGCAACCGATGGCGCGCTAATTGCAAAGCCGTCGTCATGGCTCCGGAGCGCATACAGATGAAGCCCGATGCTCTTCAAGGGCTCGACCTCCTATCGACTGCAGTCTTGCTGGTCGATCTGGGTCATCGCGTGCGGTATCTGAATCCCGCCGCCGAGAATCTTTTCCGCACGAGTCGAAAAAGCATGGTCGGTCTGTCACTCGAAGAAGCGTTCTACGATCCGCAGGCGCTTGCCGCGGCCGTGACGCATGCTCGCCAGGACCGCGCCACGTTCACGCAACACGATCTCACGATCACCGTGCACTCGCCGAATGCGCCGCTGAAGGTGCTCGTCTCCTGCACGGTGACGCCCTACGATCTCGCCGAGGGCAGCGGTGCGTTGATCGAACTGTCGCCCACTCAGCAGCAACTGCGTATTGCACGGGAAGAGCGCCTGCTGGACCAGACGCAGGCGAACCGCGAACTCATCCGCAATCTCGCGCACGAGATCAAGAATCCTCTCGGCGCATTGCGGGGTGCCGCGCAACTGCTGGAGCGGGAACTGGACCGCGCCGATCAGCGCGAGTACACGCAAGTCATCATGAAGGAGGCGGACCGGCTCCAGCTCCTGATGGACCGGATGCTGACGCCTCACCGCCTGCCGAAGCCGATCGATCTCAATGTGCACGAAGTCACGGAACGCGTGCGCACTCTGATCACGGCGGAATTCCCCGGCGTCCGGATCCTCCGCGACTATGACTCCAGTCTGCCCACTGTCGTCGCCGATCGTGAGCAGCTCATCCAGGCCGTGCTGAACATCGCACGCAACGCCGCGCAGGCGATGCACGGGCGAGGCACGATCACGTTCCGATCCCGGATCGCGCGCCGGCTGACACTTGCCAAGAAGCACTACCGTCTCGCTATCTCGCTCGAGATCATCGACGACGGTCCCGGGATCCCCGAGTCCATCAAGGAGCGGGTGTTTTTCCCGCTCGTCTCCGGCCGGGAAGGCGGCACGGGACTGGGTCTCACCATTGCACAGACATTCGTCCATCAGCACCACGGACTCATCGAGGTCGACAGCCAGCCGGGTCGCACCAGTTTCAACATCCTCCTGCCGATCACCAGCACGGCCGTGGTGCAGGAGGACTCCAACCGCGCCATGAAGCACTAAGCCATGAGACCAGTCTGGATCATCGACGACGACCGCTCCATCCGGTGGGTCTTCGAGAAAGCGCTGACGCGCGAAGACATTCCCTTCAGGACGTTCTCGAACGCCCAGGAGGCCCTGCACGCGCTGTCCGGCACACCGCCCCAGGTGGTGGTCAGCGACATCCGCATGCCCGGCGGGTCCGGACTCGATCTGCTGCAGCAGATCAAGGGACGGTTCCCCCTTCTGCCCGTGATCATCATGACGGCGTACTCGGATCTCGAGAGTGCGGTGTCGGCGTTCCAGAGCGGCGCATTCGAGTATCTGCCGAAGCCCTTCGATGTGGATCAGGCCGTCGATCTCATCCGTCGCGCGATGACGGAGGTTCCGCAGACCGAAGAAGTGTCGGACGCCGTCGAGGGTACGCCCGAGATCCTGGGGCACGCGGCTTCCATGCAGGAGGTCTTCCGGGCAATCGGTCGACTGACGCAGTCCCAGGCCACGGTTCTGATCAACGGCGAATCGGGCACCGGCAAGGAGCTCGTGGCGCGTGCCCTGCATCGGCACAGCCCGCGTTCGGCAAAGCCCTTCGTCGCGATCAACACTGCGGCGATCCCCAAGGACCTTCTTGAGTCGGAACTCTTCGGTCACGAGCGCGGCGCCTTCACCGGCGCGCAGACCACACGCCACGGCCGCTTCGAGCAGGCCGAGGGTGGAACACTGTTCCTGGACGAGATCGGCGACATGCCGTCAGACCTGCAGACGCGACTGCTGCGCGTTCTTTCGGACGGACAGTTCTACCGTGTGGGCGGACACCAGCCGATTCGCGCGAATGTCCGCATCATCGCGGCTACCCACCAGGACCTGGAAGTCCGGGTGAAACAAGGTCTGTTCCGCGAGGACCTCTTTCACCGTCTCAACGTCATTCGTCTGCGTCTGCCGAGCCTGCGCGAGAGGCGCGACGACGTCGCGCTCCTTGCACGACATTTCCTCGCGAAGAGTGCGCGAGACCTCGGCGTGGAAGCCAAACGCCTCACCGACAGCGCCATGAAGTACCTCACGACGCTGGACTGGCCGGGCAACGTTCGTCAGCTGGAGAACATCTGCCATTGGGTCACGGTGATGGCCCCCGGCGTCAACGTGGATGTCGCCGACCTGCCGGCAGAGATTCGCGAGCGCACCGGCCGCACGACGAACGAGAACTGGATCAACGCGCTGGAACGCGAAGCGGAGAGCGCTCTGAAACGTGGAGAGCGTCGCATCATGGACGACATGACCCGCTCATTCGAACGCGCGCTCATTCTCAAGGCTCTGGCGCACACGGGCGGACGCCGCATCGAAGCTGCCAATCTTCTGGGGCTCGGCCGAAACACTCTCACCCGGAAGATCCAGGAGCTCGGTCTCGACGAACGGTCCCACGGCGAAGCCGGCTGAGATTCGCCGGCCGGGCTCAGAGATCGAGCTCGGCCACCACCGGCGCGTGGTCGGAGGGGCGCTCGAGCGCCCGCATGGCCACGTCCACGGACACCGAGCGACACTTGCCTGCGAGGGGCTCGGACAGCAGGATGTGATCGATGCGCAGCCCCATCTTTCGCCGGAACGCATTCATGCGGTAGTCCCACCAGGTGAATGACCGCTCGGGCTGCGGAAACATCCGGAAGCTGTCCTTGAAGCCCAGCGAGCACAACGCGAAGAACGCATTGCGTTCGGGCTCGCTCACCAGCACCTGGCCGACCCACGCCGCCGGGTCGTGGACATCCTCGTCGGCGGGAGCGATGTTGTAGTCGCCGAGCACGGCCATCTCCGGATGTCGTGACAGCTCCGAACCAATCCACGCCGTGAACGCATCCAGCCAGTCGAGCTTGTAGCGATACTTGTCGGAATCCAGGCTCTGCCCGTTCGGCACGTACGCGCAGACCAGCCGGACACCACCGACCGTTGCGGCGAGCACCCGCTTCTGCTCATCGGCATATCCCGGAATCCCGTCGACCACGTCAGCGACGCCTGCACGAGACAGGATGGCAACACCGTTGTAGGTCTTCTGCCCGGAGAACGCGACCTGGTAGCCCGCCGCTTCGATGGCAGACGCCGGAAACACGGCGTTTTCCATCTTGGTTTCCTGCAGGCAGACAGCGTCCGG
>CAZEDA010000255.1:0-5498 GCA_964510915.1 uncultured Rhodocyclaceae bacterium
CGGCGGGCGACTTGTTGCCCATGGCGTCGTTCGTGGACTTCGGACCCCAGCGGGTCTCGGCCTCGGCCAGCGCCAGCGTGCGCGCGGTGGTTGCCTCGGTCATGCAAGACGACGCGCTGGCACCGGTAAGGGATGAGCACTTCGTCTTTGCCGCCAGGTAGACGACCTGGGCCTTGTCCTTTGCTTCGGCGTAACCGGCCTGACGTTCCGTCCCCTGGCGATCGGCGCCGCGACCAGTGTCGTTCTGCTTGGCAGGGGCGGCCTGGGTGTCGTTGAATTCCTTCGATTGCACGTTCTTCCCCGAGCTCGAGTCGGTGTCAGTGTCTTTCGCGTAGACCGTGCCGCCCAGCGTGGGCAGCAATCCGGCGAACAGTAGTGCGGTGGCGATGCGTTTCATTTTCGTATTCCTTCATTTCGTCTGGCGATGTCCGGGGAGTCGGACGGGAGCGACTGGCGCTTCCGCCTTCCCCGATGGCGCCCTGCTTCGGAACCGGTCGCCTGTCCACCCGTTGGTGGAAGGCGGGACCGTTCGAGCACCAGATTTGAGGTTACGCGCACGGGCCTACGGTGTCGGTCCTCCAGCGCACACTGCCGGTCTGGCGAGCCATCTTACAGACGGCCCATCAGCAGGAGGATCACGACGACGACGGCTACGACACCGAGAATCCCGCTGGGCGCGTAGCCCCAGCTGCGACTGTGGGGCCAGGCGGGGATCGCGCCGATCAGCAGCAGTACCACGACGATGAGAAGGATCGTGCTCAGGCTCATGAATCAACTCCTTGAGGAAAGATCGCCATTCCGCTTCAGCGGGTCGGGCGACGGTCGGGAAGGGGCGGACACCAACGTCGCTGTGGCGACGGCGTCCGACTGCGGCTGTGGTGCGGGCGGCGAGATGCCGTCCGTCCACCGCCAATTGCGAATCTCCGGCAGGTCTTCGCCGTGCTCACGGATGTGGCTGGCGTGCCGCGCGATAGCCGCTGTGTATCGCTCGGTCGCTTCGGCTACGAGGTCGGCGAAGCGCGGGATCCGGCTGATCGCGTCCAGCGCAAGCCGGAAGCGGTCCATCTCGTTCAGGACCACCATGTCGAAGGGCGTGGTGGTCGTGCCCTCCTCGCGATAGCCGCGCACGTGGAACTGTTCGTGATTGCGCCGGCGGTAGGTGAGCTTGTGAATCATCGCGGGGTAGCCGTGGAACGCGAAGATCACCGGGGCGCGCGTGGTGAACAGCCGATCGAAGTCCGGATCTTCCAGTCCGTGCGGATGCATCGGCGGCGGTTGCAGGACCATGAGGTCCACGACATTCACCACCCTGATGCGGATGTCCCTCGCGAAGGCGCGCAGTAGAGTCACAGCCGCCAGTGTCTCGAGCGTCGGCACGTCACCGGCGCAGGCCATCACGACGTCGGGATCGCCGTCCTCGTTGCTCGCCCATTCCCAGATGCCGGCGCCCGCCCGGCAGTGACGCTCGGCCGACGCCGCATCCAGCCACTGCCACTCCGGCTGCTTGCCGATGATCGTCAGGTTCACGTAGTTGCGGCTGCGCAGGCAATGATCGGCCACCGACAGGAGGCAGTTGGCATCGGGCGGCAGATAGATGCGGACCACCTCGGCGCGCTTGCTGGCGACGTGATCGATGAATCCGGGGTCCTGGTGCGAGAAGCCGTTGTGATCCTGTCGCCAGACGTGCGACGTCAGCAGATAGTTGAGGGAGGCGATGGGTTCGCGCCATGGGATCCCTCGGCTCACCTTCAGCCACTTCGCGTGCTGATTGAACATGGAGCCGATGATGTGGATGAACGCCTCGTAGCACGAGAACAGGCCATGGCGTCCCGTCAGGAGATAGCCCTCCAGCCAGCCTTCGCAAAGGTGCTCGCTCAGCACCTCCATGACCCGCCCCGCCGCATCGAGGTTCGTATCGTCCGGCGCGGTCTCCGCCATCCAGGCCTTGCCGGTCACTTCGTACAGGGCGTCCAGCCGGTTGGATCCCGTTTCATCCGGACCGAAGACGCGGAAGTTCGCGCTCTCCCGGTTGAGCCGCATCACCTCGCGCAGAAAGCTGCCGAGCACCCGGGTGGCCTCCGCGGTCACGCTGCCGGGGACCGCGACCGGGATGACATGGTCCTGCCAGCGGGGCATCCTGAGCGGCTGCAGCAGTTCACCACCGTTCGCATGCGGATTGGCTCCCATGCGTCGGCGACCCGAGGGCGCCAGCGAAGCGAGTTCCGCGTTCAGGCAACCTTCCTGGTCGAACAGCTCAGCGGGACGGTAGCTTCGCAGCCATTCCTCGAGCTGGCGAAGATGCTCGTCGGACGTGACGTCGGCGATCGGCACCTGATGTGCCCGCCAGTTGCCCTCCACCGGGTGGCCGTCGACGAAGGCCGGACCGGTCCAGCCCTTCGGCGTGCGCAGAATGACCATCGGCCAGATCGGACGGCGGGGCGTCCCGCCGGGCGGCATGGCTCGCGCCGCCGCCTGAATGCGACGGATCTTGGCAAGACTCGCATCGAGCGCCTTGGCGAGGGCCTGATGCACGAGCTCCGGATCATCGCCATCGACGAAGATGGGGTCGTGCCCGTAGCCTCGCATCAGGGACTCCAGCTCGGCGTGTCCTATGCGCGCGAGTACCGTGGGATTCGCGATCTTGAACCCGTTCAGATGCAGGATCGGCAGAACGGCGCCGTCGCGAGCCGGATTGAGAAACTTGTTCGAGTGCCAGCTGGTGGCCAGGGCACCGGTTTCTGCCTCGCCGTCGCCGACCACACACGCCACCACCAGCTCCGGATTGTCGAACGCGGCTCCGTAAGCGTGCGCGAGCGAGTACCCGAGTTCCCCACCCTCATGGATGGAGCCAGGCGTCTCCGCCGCCACGTGGCTCGGGATGCCGCCCGGCCACGAGAATTGCCGGAACAGCGCACGCATACCCGCGCGAGTGCGGGCGATCTCGGGATAGCGCTCCGTGTAGGTGCCTTCGAGATACGAGTTCGCCACGATGCCGGGTCCGCCGTGGCCCGGGCCGATCACGTAGATCATGTCGAGGTCGTTCTGCGCGATCAGGCGATTCAGATGCACGTAGACGAGGTTCAGCCCGGGCGTGGTGCCCCAATGCCCAAGGAGGCGCGGCTTGACGTGCCCCCGCTCCAGCGGAAGTTCGAGGAGCGGGTTGTCCTGCAGGTAGATCTGGCCGACCGACAGATAGTTGGCTGCACGCCAGTAGGCGTGCATGCGCCGCAGCATGTCGGCAGAAAGCGGCCGGGTCACCGGCGAAGCGCGGTTCATCGCCCGCCGTCGTCCTCGGCCAGCCGGGCAAGCGCACTCGCGTAGTCGACCACTTCCGTCAGCCGATGGGAGTGGAAGTCCTCGACGCCGTATACGCCGTCTTCGAAACCGATGCCCAGGGCGTCCATCATGCGACGCTCCGCGTCGGTAGGCCCGGCTGCCGGTTCTGTCACGGGCGATGCATCGTGAGGGTCCGAGCGCGCCTCGGTGCCGGCCGGCATGCCGGCGTAAGTGACGATATCGCCCGCCGGGCCGTGCCTGTATGCATTGCCGCCATAGTGCTGCGTGTCGGCGCGGGCACGAAGCGGTGTCAGCAAGGTGTGCCGTGCTGCTCTCGTAGAGGCCACCGCGGCCGACGCGAGCATCGCGGGCAGCAACGTCGCACTGTCGAAGCTCACGCGTGACATGGCCGACGCCACACCGGTGAAGCGGGGCAATCTTCCCGAGGCGGGTGCCAGGGGAACACTCGCGGAGAGAGTCAGATCCGCACTGATCGGCAGGGACGGTGCCGCGGGGTTGCCGGGTTTCTTGATCATTCGAGTTCCTTGGAGTCTCGCGACTCGGTTGTCCCCGGGCTGGTTTGCCTGGGGAAGGTCCGCACGACCTGCGCGGTCGCGACGGAAGACTTTCCGGACGATGGCAAGAAGGCCTGGGCCGCCGCATACGTGACGTACACCAGGCGCAGGGCGACGCTGCCGGCGGCCCGAAAGACCCCGTCCCTGGGGGTGACGGCCTGAAACGGGCGCTGGCTACCTTTCCAAGGGCGGAGTCATGGACGCAGGCTGCACCCTTGGGTGGTGCGGGTCTGTGCGCCGGGACACGCAACTTCGTCTGCCGCTTTCGTCGACCGCGGCTTCCTCGTCCCTTCCGTGGCCCGAGGCCAGCATGTCCGGGAGCCGCCGGCGCGCCGGGGCTTCCCCTATGTTCGACGCCGTACAGATCGATGCCGTGTCCATGTGGGATAACGACGCCATGCATTCGCCACCGTCAATCCTGCGAGTACTCGCATGGCATGGCGAAACTGCGGATGCATTCGTGACACGCCGTCACGGACGATTCCGTCAAGCACGGCTTCAATACCGGAGAGTTTCATGCGACTGACCCGACTCATCGTAGGTGCAGGACTGCTCGCCCTTTCAGCATCGGGGTACGCAGCCGAATTCAACAACGAATGCGCGTGGGGCCTTGCGAACTCCAAGCACGTCAAGACCGAATGCAAGGTCAACGCGGTTCGCGAAGACGGCAAGACCTACTGCTTCAGCAGCGACAAGGCCATGGACGCCTTCATGAAGGACGTGCCTGCCAACCTGAAGAAGGCGCAGGAAACCTTCGGGCGCGCGTAGTCACCAGGCGGGCGGCATCGGCAACGGTGCCCTCGCCTTTCCGGAACCTCCCCATTCGAAATCAAGAGGAAACAGCATGACACCCTCCCCCACGGAACCCGGCAACGGTCTGGCAGATGCGCTCGCCGGGTCGGCAGACCGCGCCATTCACTCCACCCAGCGCGTCGCCAACGAAGCGCTGGACTCCCTTGGCAATCGAGTCGAGGAAATGCGACGCGAAGCCGGACCGATGCTTGACCGCGCGAGCGATCAGGCGGCCAATCTCGGGCACCGCGGCGTCGAAGCCGTACGCGAAACTGCGCAGTCGATTCGGGCAAAGGCGCAGCACGCGTCGGACAGCACGCTCGACTACATTCGTACCGAGCCGCTCAAGGCCGTTCTCATTGCTGCTGCCACCGGCGCGGTGCTGATGGCGCTCGTGAGCCTGATGCGCAACTCGCGCCACTGAACCGGCCCACGCCCTTGCCATGGTGCATCCGCTGCTCGGCCTCATCGCGACCCATCCGCGTCTGCTCGTGGATCACGTGCAGGCTTACGCAGAACTGGTGGCAGACGACACGTCCCAGGCGGCGCACACCTGGCGGAGGCGCATCGTGCTTGGCGCAGTAGCACTTTGCTGTTTCGTTGCTGCGCTGGTGCTGGGCGGCATGGCAGTGATGCTCTGGAGCGTCACACCCGCGGCGGAGGTGCGCGCGTCGTGGGCCCTCGTCGTCGTTCCGCTCGTGCCCGCCGCGATTGCGATCCTTTGCGCGTTGCTGATCCGTTCGACGCGGCCGGGTCTCTTCCTCGGCAACGTGCGGCGGCAGATCCGTGCGGACATGGCGCTGATTCGGGACACCAGCACCTGATACGGACATGAGCATGGCATCCACATCCCAA
>CAZEDA010000256.1:0-5419 GCA_964510915.1 uncultured Rhodocyclaceae bacterium
CCCGGAGTCGCGCCGTTGGCGCTCGTCCGGGCTACGGGTGCTTGTAGCGCGGACGCTGTCCGGGTGCGTCAGTTCAGGAAGAAGTGTCCCGAATCCGCCTTCGAGTTGAAGATCGGTGCGAGATAGCGCGAAGCCGGGGTATCGCCCGTCGTCTCCACGTACTCCGGCGGCGAGACCGGTGCAGTGCACAGCAGCGCGACGGCAATCCCGATGCGCAGGCGAAGGCTGGGGGTCGCGGCGCGGGCGGCGGGGCTGGGCAGGGTGGGGTCGAGCGGCATGGCGGGCTCCGGGCGGGCGGGTGGTGTCGGGCAACACCACCATCTGCTCCGCTTTACGACAGAGCGAACCGGAACTTGAAGGCGCGGCGGCCGCCGGCGCGTTTCGCGCGGGTGGCATCCCATGAGATAGTCGCGAGAGAAGACTCGAGGAAGGTCCGACGGGAAGGCTCGGACCCTCCCGTAGGCTGTGCGGAGAACGTCCGCCGCGGCCGCGCCATTCCATCGCACCGTACCGGACCATGACCTCTGCATCCCACGCACCAATCGACCGCGATCTCGCCATCGCGGCCACTCTGGCGGGAGTGACCGCCAACGTCGACTGGCTCACCAGCGACCGGATCGAAGCGCTCACGGGCGGTCACGGCATGCTGAATCTGCCTGTCATCGCCATCGCCGACGCGCTCGCGGTGGAACTCCGGCGCGGGGTCGACCCCAATGTGAAGTTCGCCAACGTCGTCCACCAGCCCATCGACGATCTGCTCGCCAAGGCAATCGCCACGGCGCGGTCTGCCGGCGCGGACGGCGCGAACGCCGCGCTGCTGAGCGCGGTCATGCTCTATCTGGCGGGTGCGCAGGCGCAGGTCGGCATTCCGGCCGGCAACCGCAAGCTGGGTTCGAGCGCCCGGATGATCGCAGGGGTGGATCGTTGCGGGGTGGCGATGATCCCCACCGGCAAGAAGAACAACAAGATCTCCGGGTTCCCTGCGGTGCAGGCCATCTACGAGGCCATGCGTGCGGGACAGCTGTCGCCGATCTCGGGCCGCGATGTGCCTGTCGGTGTCGGCGGCGGACCCATCTACGGGCACAGCACACTGGGCGAGGACATCGTCTTTCCTGCCATGGCGGAGAACGGGGCGCGCATCGGCACGCAGGCGATGCTCGATGCGCTTGCGGGTGCGGGCATGCCGACCGCGGGGCTGACCGCGGCGTTGTTCGGCGCCGCCGCCATCCTGGAGATCATCCATCCGGACGCCGACGTCGCCGACCGCTACGGACCTTACGGCAAGGTCACAAGTGCGTTCGTCGCCGGCCAGTCCGCGGCGCGCACGGCGGGCCTGCCGGAGACGCTCCACTTCCGGCTGAGCGGCGAGGAGATGCCCACCGGCAAGCTGATCGGCGACCTCGGGCTCATTCTCAAGGACGTGGGCGGGCCGACTGTCATCGGCATGATGGCGTTCGACGAGATCCTGCAGGTGTTCGAGGAGTTCGCGCGCTTCACCGATCCGCCGCTGGGGCATCTGTGCGCGGATGCGGTGGTCGCGTTCAAGGCCATCATCGCGCCCGGCGCCGAGCCCGAGGAAGTCGCCGGGCGCCTCGCGGCAGCGCGATTCGCGGCTTCCATCGATCCGGATACCACCGCCGTGGCGCTCAACATCGTTGCGCGCAAGGCCACGCAGATCCGTCGTGGGCCGGTCACCGACACGCTTCTGGCGGCGTCCGAGCCCGCACGCACGCGGGCCCTGCTGGCACGCGCGGTGTTCGCGCACGAGAAGTTGAGCGCCGGCGACACGGTCGAGTCCGTCGTCGACGCGCTCGACCGCCGGCGTCTGGAGACCATCGGGGCAAGACTCGGCGCCAGACACACCAAGACGCTCGGCAAGCCCGTGTCGCTGCGTCTCACGCGGGTCGCCGCCGGCGCCCGTCGCGAAAGCAAGATGGCAAGACGCTGGCTCGCGTTCGATCCTTCCATCGACGTCGAGATCACCGTGGACGGGGTCACGACACGCATGGAAAACTTCGTGGACGAGGTGGTGCCGGCGGTGGTCAAGGGCGAGCGCGCCGACCTCGCGTGGGCGGTGTCACTCGTCGCGCCGGCCGTGGGCGAGGTGCTCGTTGCCGGCAATGTGATCATCAACGTGACGATCCCGGCGGCCATGGCGGCGGTACTGGGCCGATGCACGCCGGAGGAGGCCGCGGACCAGGCGGCTGCCGCGGCGTTTGTGAGCGCGGGAATTCCCGGTGCGAAGCTGCGCGCGGAGAGCGCCGCGAAGATGGCGGCGCGCATCGCGATGCATGGCGAGCAGAAGGAGTAGCGCGCTTGGCCGACAAGCTGCTCCTGCTGGCGCAGGTGGACGACGTGTCGGGCGAGGTCCTGCAGGATGTCGCGGAGCGGCTTCATGCTGCCGGCGCATTCAACATCCAGGTGCTCGCGAGTCTCGGCAAGAAGGGCCGGCCGGGACACGTGCTGCTGGTGGACATCGACGCCGCGCGGGAGGACGACGTGGCTATCGTCCTGGGTCTGGAACTCGGGGCGTGGGGCTACCGGGTGCTGGAGTCACGGCATCGGCATTTCGACATCACGCGATCGCAGCGGCAGGTAAGGCTCGCGTCGGCCGGCGGCGAGTTCGAGCACACGGTCGGCTGCAAGCACATCCGCAAGGGCGACCGGCTGCTGGGCTTCAAGGTCGAGCACGCGGACCTGGTGAACCTGCGCGATGCGCTCGAGGCGCGAGGCGAGACCACTTCGCTCGCCCATCTGCGCGCGGCCGTGGAGACCGCCCTGCGGATCGCGTCCGCGGAGGAGATTCCGCTCGTCCGACTCGGCGCAGACCGTCCTCCGCCCGACCGCAAATGAAAAAGGCGGCGCGCTAGCGCCGCCTTCCCCAGCGGGATCAGCGACGGCGACGGGAAGCCATCAGGCCCAGAAGGCTCAGGCCGCCGAACATCATCGCGTACGTCGCGGGTTCCGGGACGGCGGCGATGCTGTAGTACCCGCCGTATCCGCCGGTGCCGCTGCCCAGGAACGTGAGCGAGTAGGTGCCGGCCGCGAGACCGCCGAACGAGAAACCGTCGTCGGGATTCGTGTCCAGGGACGTGTAGGCAAGCGAGGGCGCCTGGAGCAGAACGCCGAACCACGTGACACCGGAGGAGTTCGTGTCGCCGAGCAGGCTGAAGGGTGATGCCGCCGAGAATGTGTACGGGTTGGCGAAGGTGCCTGTGGTCAGATCGAATACCGACGTCGTCTGGGCGGAGGCGCCCGCAGAGGCCACGAGGGCGGCGGTCGCGAGGGCAAGGGCTAGCTTGGTCTTCATAGGTTCTCCTGAACTTTCCATGGCGGAACAGCGAACCGCCGGGTGTGACTTCAAACTCGTTCCAGGCTGCACTTGACGACCGACGGGCGCCGGGAGTCCCTGTTGCTCTGGGAGCGGCATCGGCTACGAACCCGATGATCCTCTCCGTCGCAAGCTCGACTGAAACCTCAGATGCCCTTCGCGATGTCGCTCGTGCTAGCGCTGACTGGCCGGAGACGATCGCGGAGGTCACTAGGATTGGTGCGGCGCAATATTCGTGCTCGCTCCAGGAGCGTCCCGCCAGTTCCGTATCGAATTAGGGTAATCAATGGGTTGGTGCGTTCGGGGTGGCTCCGGATTCGAGGCCGGCCATGCGGTGACGCACCGCAACAGGGCGGTCGCACGCTCGCGTGCATGGAATCGGAGGCGTCGCGCGGTTGCATGGGCTGAGTGACGGTTGGTCAGGCCGTCCCGAGAACTTTCATGGCAGCCGCCGGAACGGGCGACTCTGTCGACAGTCCTTGACGCGATCCCGGGCATGTGGAAAAATTTCCCACAGTTAGGCGATCACTGCAGCTCACCGCCTTACGAGGGACCGCACGACGTGCGGGGAAATCACGTTTCCAGGGAGACACCACACAATGAAACCCATCATCCGGCAGGCCATCCTGGCCGCCGCACTCGCCAGCGTGGCATCCAGCGCGTCGGCCTTGAGCTACTTCGGCTCGCTCAGCAACTTCGACGTGCTGAACGACACCGGCTCCGAGAAGGAAGGCTTCGAGATCGAAATCCACGGCGTGTCCAGTTCGGACATCTCGTATACCTTCGGCGGCAGCTACAACCGCTACGGTGCGCCGCGCGTGGAGTCCTTCGTCGGCGGCGTGTACGTCCGGTACGAGAGCGCCTACAACGCCGCGACGCAGCAGTTCACCACCCGCACGCCGATCGCTGCGAACCTCACGCCCAGCGGGCACGACTGCTACCAGGGCGGCCCCATCGGCAACTATCTGAGCAGCGGCTGTGAACACTTCGGCGTGGGTCTCACCAAGAACGCGACCGACGTGAAGTACCGCTGGCTCGCAGCCGACCCCGCCAATCCCGGTCAGCTCGTCGGGTCCGGCGCCAACATTCCGATCGCCGCGCCGGTCTGGCAGGTGCAGGAGCCGCAGCAGGCGGGCGCTCCGGTCGTCGTGATCGCGCAGATCGAGGCCCCGGAGATCGAGAACAATCAGAAGTTCGGCGAGGCGGTGTGGGCCAAGGTCGTCAAGTCGAAGACGGAGAACCCCGTTCTGCTGGAGGACCTCCTCTCCGACGACGAGATGTTCGACGAACTGGAAGTCGAGATCGAATTCGAGTGGAAGATCCTCCAGGCGCGCGAAGGCCGTCCGGAAGACGGCGTGCTGGAGATCCAGAACCCGGTCAACGCCAACGGCAAGTCCATCTCCTACCGCTACGAGTTCTATCGGTACACTGGCGCCTTGACCGACGAGGGCGAAGTCGAATGCCTGATCGACGGCTGCAACGAACCCGGGGCCGGTGAACTTGGCGCATACATCGGCGCTCAGATGGCCGCACTCAACATGGCGGCGCCGGTTCCGGAACCCGGGACGTATGCGCTCTTTGGCGTGGGCGGCCTGCTCATCGCCAGCCGTCTGCGGTCCGGCCGTCTGAACCGGACTCGTGTGCGTGCGTGATTGAGCGAGACCGGGCTGTCGCATCTGCGACGCCCGGCCTCCATGGTGTGGGACTGACTCAGGCTATGCTGCAAGCTTGAGTTCGTTTTGCCGACCCTGCGATTGCGGGGTCGGCTTTTTTCATTCTGCTGCGTCTACCGCGTCTGCGGTGTGCCGGGCGCGTCACCCGATCGTCATCCTGGTGAGCCGTTCGGCGTTCCCCGGCTCCGGCCATGGTCACACCCGCGCAAGGCGGCACTCCCATCCTCTCCCTGTCGCGTTCCGTCTGCGCCCGGCGTTCGCTCGTTGCGTCGCTGCGCCGATCGGAATCGCGCGCCCCCGGTTCGCCACGCCAATCCAGAACTCCACAGTGGCGGCCCGGACAGGATGCCCGGCTAACACCCGGACTCGCAGAGACCTTCCAGGAGAGGACGCATGTTCAAGATCAATACCACCG
>CAZEDA010000257.1:0-5417 GCA_964510915.1 uncultured Rhodocyclaceae bacterium
GCGACCAACGGATTAAAAGTCCGCTGCTCTACCGGCTGAGCTAACCACCCGGAAAAAGAGAGCGCGAATTTTAGGGGCCGGCCCCAGGGGTGTCAACGACTGCAGGCGCATTCGAGCTTGCATACAAAGCGAAAACCGTGAGTGCGCAGCCCGCGACGATCGCGCCGACCGTCAGAAAGGACCCCAGCGCCAGGGTGGACACACCCGAAATGCCCTGCCCGACCGTACAGCCGATGGCGGTGACGCCGCCGAACCCCATCATCAGTCCGCCCGCCGCATGGTTGCGGAAGTCCGCAGCGGACGCGAAGAACTCCCAGCGAAATTCGCCTGCCAACCGGGCATGCGCGAAAGCACCGGCGATCGTTCCGAACAACAAAGCCACGGCAAAAGTGGGATGCAGCGAGGCATCGGTCCAGAGCATGAGCAGTTCGAGCGTGTAGGCGACGGGCGCCACGAAGGTGAAGGATTCCGGCCGCGCCGAGTTGGTCCCGATCACGAGCGATTCGAGTGTGTCGGGATCCTCTTCGAGGAACCCGACATGCCCCGTCACATACCACCCCGCCACCACGAGGGCGCCGATCACGACACCGCCCGCCACGTACCCGCGAGTGGCGCGGAAGTCCCGGTCGGAAAGACACCACAAGGCGAGCGCCGCCGACAGAGCTGCGGCAATCCACGAGCGCCACGATTCGCCGACGAATCCGGGGAGGTCCTGCCGATGCTCGAGGGTCACGCCGGCCGCATCCAGCCACTGGACCCGCGGCACCGCGAGAATTCCCTTCATCGTGGCGTACGCGGAAAGTCCGAGCATGAGCAGCACCACAGCGGACTTGAGGTTTCCGCCTCCGAGCCGCACGAGGTTGCGGTTGCCGCATCCGGAGGCGAGCGTCATGCCGACGCCGAAGATGAGCCCGCCGACGATATGGGACAGCCACAGGAGTCGCGGCGCGGTATAGAAGGCGAGCCCGAGGTCCACGACGCCCAGCAGATGCAGCGCCTGTGTGCCGGCCAGCGCGGTCGCGATGGCCAGCACCCACATGCGCATGCGGCGCCAGTCCCCGAAGAGGGCAACGTCGGTGACCGCACCCATGGTGCAGAAGCCGGTGCGATGGGCAATCGCGCCAAAGGCGAGCGCAAGCGCAAAGCCGGCGAGGGGCACAACCACCCAGAGCGTCGAAGGGGCCATCGTTTCAGCGCGGGACTCGGCAGATCGGGGCGCGATTGTAGCGCCGCGAAAGCATCTGTCAGCAGGGTTCAGCGATAGGGTGTGGGATCGGGCAGGCCGGCCGCTTCGAAGCCGTCCTTCCGGAGCCGGCAGGAGTCGCACACGCCGCAGGCGCGCCCGGCTTCGTCGGCCTGATAGCAGGAGACCGTCATGGAGAAATCCACCCCGAGCGATGCGCCGGTCGCGATGATGCGGCCTTTCGTCCAGTCGATGATGGGCGCCATGATCCGCATGCGCTCGCCTTCGACGGCGCGTCGGGTCGCGACATTTGCAAGCGCCTCGAAGGCCTCGATGAATGCCGGCCGGCAATCCGGGTAACCCGAGTAGTCGACGGCGTTCGCACCCAGAAAGATCTGCGACGCACCGAGCACCTCGGCGTGACCCAGAGCGATGGCGAGGAACACAGTATTCCGGGCCGGGACGTACGTGCTCGGAATGACGCCGGCTGCAACGCCGCCGGTCGGGACCGCGATGGCATCGTCCGTGAGCGAGGAACCACCGATCGCCCGGAGATCGACGTCGACGATGCGATGGGAAGCGGCGCCGAGATGGGCCGCGACGCGCTCGGCCGCGACCAGTTCGGCACTGTGCCGCTGGCCGTAGCGCACGGACAGCGCATGGCAGCGAAGCCCCTGGGAGCGAGCAATCGCGAGGACGGTCGCGGAGTCGAGGCCGCCGGACAGCAGGACGACGGCGTCAGTCTCGGAGCTCACGCGGTTCAGTGCCGATCGGGAACGCGGAAACGCTACTTGATCTTCGCCAGACGCTGCTTGGCCTTCTCCGCAGCCTCCGACACGGGGTGCTTGGAGATGATGTCCTCCAGCGTCTTGCGGGCCGTGGCCGCCTCGCCCGCCGCGTACTGCGAGTTCGCGAGGATCAGCATGGCATCCGGCACCTTGAGGTGATCCGGATAGGTCACCAGCAGCTTCTGCTGGGCGGCGATGGCACTCGGGTAGTCCCCGAGCCGGAAGTACGCTTCCCCGAGCCAGTACTGCGCATTGGGCGCGAGTTCGTGACGCGGATACTGCTTCAGGAAGGCCTGGAAGCCCTGCACGGCTCCGGCCGAATCTCCGGAGCGCTGCTTGCCGAGCGCCTGTTCGTAAGCGCGGCTCACGACCTGCGGATCGGGCGGGCTGTTGAGACTGGCCGGCGGCAGCTGCGATCCGGCGGCAGGCTCCGCCTTGGCGGTGGTTGTCGGGGCGGCCGGTGTCGTCGGTGCAGGCGCGGGACGGGAAGTCGACGTTCCACCAGCAGGCGCGACTGGTGCGGATGGCGCGCCGGGCAGCACTTCGGCAGACGCAGCGGGGGCACCGGCTGTCGCGAGCTGTTCGAGCTTGCGGATCCGGGCTTCGAGTTCGGCGGTCGACGCACCGCCGCCCGCGTGTTCGAGCTTCTTCAGACGGGTATCGAGATCGGAGACCTGCTGGGCTCCCGCCGCGCCGGCGACGGCACCATCGGCCTTGCGCAGACGCGCCTCGACATCGGCCTCGAGCTTCTTGATCTGCACGTCGAGGTCGGCCTCGAACTTCTTCAGGCGAAGCTCGATCTCGGCCACCTGGGACGCGAGCTTCTTGCGCTCGGCGGCATCTTCCTTCAGCAACTGCTCCGTGCGGCGAAGCCGCCCGTCCGTATCGTTGTAGAGATCGCTCTGGCGCTTGTCGGACTTCTGCGCACGATCGTTGGCCTGCTCGATCCGGTTGGACGCATCCTCCACCTGGCCGCGCAGTTCGCGGACCTGGCGGCCGAGGGCATCCACCTGATTGAGCGTGTCCAGCAGAACGCGGTTCTGATCCGCGCCGGCGGGGCGAGGCGTGTTCTGCGCCTGCGCCGGTCCGAAAACAACAAGGCCCGCCGCCACGGCGAGCCCTGCTGCGATTGCCTTCATCGGGCCGAAACCCGGCGGGCGATCACTCGTTGCCCGGATACATGATGTCGCTGCGGCGGTTCTCTGCATAGGAATCCTCGTCCTGCCCGGTAGCCTTGGGCTTCTCCTCGCCATAGCTTACCGCCTCGATGCGGCTAGCGGGTACACCGAGCACCATCAGCGCACGCTTGACGCTGTCGGCGCGGCGCTGGCCGAGGGCCAGGTTGTACTCCGTGGAGCCGCGCTCGTCGCAGTTGCCCTCGATGCGGGCCTTGAGGTCGCGGTTCTGCAGCAGCAGGTTGGCGTGGGCTTCCACGAGCGGCGCGAAGTCCTCGCGGATGTCATAGCGGTCGAAGTCGTAGTACACGCTGCGCTTGTAGACCGCACTGCCCGGGTCCTTCAGCTGGCTGCGCGGATCGAGCGACGAGGCGTTGACCGAAGGGCTCGCAAGCGCCTTGATCTCGGCATCCGACTTGGCCTTGGCGGCCTCCTCGGCGGCGCGGCGACGCTCCTCGTCGAGGCGGCGGTTGACCTCCTCCTGCTCGCGGGAGAGCTGCGACTTGCGGCGGGCCTCTTCTTCCTCGGCCTTGCGTTGGGCTTCCAGCAGGTCACGCTGCTCGACTGCAGCCTTGTCCTGTTCCTTGACATCCTGAGTTGCGCAGCCGGTCACGAGCAGGCCGGCCAGCATCAGAAGGATGAGCTTTTTCATGTTCGTTCGCTCCTTGTCAGCGAGACTTGAAAAGTGGGCCCCAGGCCGGCTCGCGAATGTTGCCGCCGGTATCCGAGAAGCGTTGCTTGATCCTGCCGTCGCGCGAGACGGCGGCGAGGACACCGCGTTTGTTATGTTCGGACGCATAGAGAATCATGCGGCCGTTCGGTGCAAACGTCGGGGACGAATCGTTCCTGCCGTCGGTCAGGAGCACGGCTTCCCGGCTGCCCAGTTCCTGGATCGCGACGTTATATCGGCCGGAATTACGCTGAATAAAGCAGAAACTGCGGCCGTCGGGGCTCCAGCGGGGCGTGACGTTGTAATTTCCCTCGAACGTCACGCGGTCTGCCGGGCCGCCGGAACTGGGCATCCGGTAGATCTGGGGGCTGCCCCCCCGGTCCGACGTGAACAGCAGGGTCCGGCCGTCCGGCGACCATGATGCCTCGGTGTCGATCGACTGACTGTTCGTCAGCCGGTTGACAGCCGAGCCGTCTGCAGCCACCGAGTAGATCTGAGCCACCCCATCCCGCGTCAGGGTGATGGCCAGCTGGCGCCCGTCGGGCGACCAGGACGGTGAGCTGTTGGCCCCCTCGAAGTTCGCCAGCACCTGGCGGGATCCGTCGGCCAGGGAGTGCACGAACACGATGGGCTTGCGCCGCTCGAAGGACACGTAGGCGATCTTCGACCCGTCCGGCGACCATGCCGGCGAGATGATCGGCTCGCGGTGGGCCAGGATGAAGTCGGAATTCGCGCCGTCGGCATCGGCCACCTGCAGCTCGAAGCGGTCCGTACCCTTGACCACGTAGCAGATACGAGTGGAGAACACCCCGGCTTCGCCGGTGAGTTCCTCGTACAGCACATCGGCGATCTTGTGGGCGGTGGCCCGAAGCTGCTCGACCCCCACGGTGTAGCTGAAACCGGTCCTCTGGCTCTGCTTCGCCACGTCCATCAGCCGGAAGCGCACGGCGAGCTTGCCATCCGAGCGCTCCACCACGTTGCCGATCACCAGGTTGGTCGCGCCCCGGGTCCCGAACTGGCGCCAGTCGACGTCCGACGGTTCCACGGGCGGCTTGCCGATGCTGCCGACATCCTGGAGCCGGAACCAGCCGCTGCGCAGCAGATCGGCCAGGACGATCGGGCCGACGTGGTCCTTGTAGCGCTCCTCGTTGCCGAAGGGCAGCACCGTGATGGGGATCTGATTGCTGTTGCCCCCGATGATCTCGATGGTCAGCGCGGCCCGTGCGAGCCCGGGGAGAGCAAGCCCCAGGGCCCCTGCGCCCAGGCCCTGCAGGGCACGGCGGCGCCCCGCGGCAGCGATGAATGCTTTCGGCATGTTCGGCATGGTCTGTGATTATACGGTGGCAGGGTTATTTGCGCGCCCCTGTTTGAGGCACGGCAGCACCGCCATCGACTCCCCTCTCAATCGTGACTCGGCAGCCACTCAGTCGTTCGGACGGAAAACCAGCGTGAGATCACGCAACTGCTGGAACAATTCCACGTCATCCGGCACGGGCAGGGGCTGCGCCGCCTCGATGGCACGCTCCACCGCCCGGTCGTAAGCGGGCATCTGGCTGGACTTGATGAGCTGCACGGACGCCACCATGCCGCTCTTCAGCAGC
>CAZEDA010000258.1:0-5416 GCA_964510915.1 uncultured Rhodocyclaceae bacterium
GTCCGCTCGGCGGCATCTCGGACGACCAGTTCCGCAAGATCCTCGACAACAACGTGATTTCCAATCACTGGCTGATCCAGATGGTCGTGCCGCAGATGATCGAGCGCAAGGACGGCTCGATCATCATCGTGTCGTCCATCGGCGGCCTGCGCGGCTCTCCGGTGATCGGCGCCTACAACATCTCGAAGGCGGCGGACCTGCAGCTCGCCCGCAACCTCGCGATCGAGTACGGGCCCCACAACATCCGCGTGAACTGCATCGCCCCCGGCCTCATCCGGACGGACTTCGCCCGCGCGCTGTGGGAGAACCCGGAAACACTCGGGCGCTACAACAGCACGACGCCACTGCGGCGCATCGGCGAGCCCGACGAGATTGCCGGCGTTGCCGTGATGCTCGCGTCCAAGGCCGGATCGTTCATCACCGGGCAGGGCATCGTGGCCGACGGCGGCGTGACCATCGTCTGAACGGTGCGTCTTCGAGGAGAACCGCATGGACCTGAAAGGCAAGGTGGCCGTCGTCACCGGCGGCAATGGCGGGCTGGGCAGACGCATCTGCCTGGCGCTCGCAGAAGCGGGGTGCGATGTGGCGGTGGTGTACGCCAACAGTCGTGAGGCCTCCCTCGAAGTCGCCGAGGGCCTGCGCAAGCTGGGCGTGCGTGCCGACGCGTTCGGCTGCGATCTGACGGACCCCGCCCAGATCGCGGCGATGGCGAAGGCCGTCACCGCCGCGTTCGGGCGCATCGACATCCTGGTCAACGACGCGGCGTACAACAAGTGGATTCCCTACACCGACCTCGACGCGCTCACCTTCGAGGAGTGGCAGAAGATCCTCTCGGTCAACCTCACCGGCCCCATGCTGTGCATCAAGGCGGTTGCAGACGGCATGCGTGCACAGGGCGGCGGGCGGATCGTGAATATCGCCTCCATCGCCGGCCTGTCGCCCACGGGCTCGTCCATCGCGTACGCGGTGTCGAAGGCAGGCCTCATCCATCTCACGAAGTGCATGGCCGTGGCGCTCGCGCCAGACGTCCTGGTGAACTGCATCGCGCCGGGCTACCTGGAAGACACGCGGGCCACCAACAATCTCGACCCTGCCTATCAGCAGAAGTCCCGCGAGAGCTCGCTGCTCAAGCGTGCCGCCGACAAGGACGACGTGGCGGAGCAGGTGGTGGCGATGTGCCGGACGGACTCCATCACCGGGCAGACCCTCGCCATCGACGCGGGGCGCGTGTTTCACTGAAGCCGGTGGCATCGGCATCGCGTCCCGGCGCATACTGAGCCCATCGACGCGGGAGCCGGCACGGCGGGAGACAGGCAGTGGGCGCAGGAAAACGGGAAGCCTCGGTCCGCACGCAGCGGCGGCCGGAAGAGGACAAGGCGCGGCTCCTCGCGATGCGCGCGGCCACTCTAGGACTGCAGGAAGACAACCGCCGTCTGCGCCAGGAAGTCGAGCGACACCGCCGGGCGGAAGAACTCGCGCGCCGGCAGGCGCAGATGCTCATCGAATCGGTGGAACTGCTCGCGGCGGACCCCGGCATCGACCGCTTCCTCGGCCACGTGCTGAAGGTCACCGTCGAGCAGATTGACGGGGTCGGCGGCACGCTGTGGTTCCCCGATCCCGACAACGCGAGCGTCCGGCTGCATCTCGAGTACCTCGACTCTCGCATCATCCCGGCGCACGAATCCCATCACCCGGCCGTGCTGCGGCCGCTGCCCATCGGCGGACGCGGCATCTCGACCTTTCCGACCATGCACGCGGAGACGTACGTCATGCGCGAGGCCGTCGCCGGCATGCCCGAAGTCAATCGCGCTTACATCAACTCGCTGGGCGTGCGGGTGCTCCTCACCGTGCCGATGGTGCTCGGTTCCGAGACGGTAGGCTGGATCTGCGTGCGCAGCCGCAGCGCCGATCCGCGCGTGGTGGAGGAGACGATCCCGCTCGCCGAAGCGCTGGCTGGCCAGGCGACTCTCGCGGTCCACATGGCGCGTCTCGGCGAGCAGGCCCGACAGGCGGCTGTGCTCCAGGAGCGCAACCGCATCGCCCGCGACATCCACGACACCCTCGCGCAGGGGTTCACCGGCGTCGTTGTGAACCTGGAGGCCGCCAACCGCGCCCTGCGCAAGGAGCGCGCGGATTCCGCCCTGGACCACATCGACCTCGCCCGCAGTCTGGCGCAGAGCTGTCTCGAGGAGGCCCGGGTGTCCGTACGCTCGCTGCGGCCGGATGCGCTGCGCAGGCCGGATATCGCCGTCGCGCTGCAGACCCAGGTGAAACGGCTGGAAGCCTCCGGCGCGCAGGCTGCGCTGCACATCACAGGCGAGCGCCTGTCGCTGCCCGCCGATGTGGAAGCCGAACTCGTGCGCATCGCCCAGGAGTGCATCACCAACGTGCTCAAGCATGCCGCGGCGGGTGATGTCTCGGTCGTGCTCGACTACGGCGCGGAAGCCGTTTCTCTCACGGTCACCGATGACGGCGGCGGCTTCGATACCGGTCAGCTCCACGACGGTTTCGGGCTGCTGGGCATGCGTGAGCGCGCGGCCCGCATCGGCGCGAGCGTGCATGTGGACAGCCGGGCGGGGCAGGGCACCACGGTCGCGACCCGCCTGCCCATCGCCGGAAGCGTCCGCGCATGAATCGCAGCCCGCTCTCCCGGCAGCGCGCCACCGACGCGCCGACGCCATCGGTACCCGGCGGCGCGATCCGTGTCCTCATCGCCGAGGACCATGCGCTGGTGCGTCGCGGGCTGGCTGCGATCATCGACATGGAAGAGGACGTCAAGGTGATCGGCGAGGCCGACGACGGCGTGGAAGCCGTGCGCCTGTGGCGCGAGCTGCGCCCGGATGTCGTGCTCATGGATCTGCGCATGCCGCGCATGGAGGGCGTGCCTGCCATCCGGCAGATCCGCGCCGAGGACCCGCGCGCAAACATCATCGTGCTCACCACCTTCGATCACGACGAAGACATCTACGCGGGCCTGCGAGCGGGCGCCAAGGCCTACATGCTCAAGGACTCGGAGCCCGAGGAACTGTTCCGCTGCATCCGTGCCGTGCACGCCGGGGATGCGTATCTCCAGCCGAAGATCGCGGCGCGGCTCGTCCACCGGGTGCAGGAGGAACCGCTCACCGAGCGCGAGGAGCAGATCCTGCGGCTGCTCGCCGAGGGCAAGGCCAACCGTGCCATCAGCGGCCAGCTCGGCATCTCCGAGAGCACCGTCAAGACCCACCTCAAGAGCCTTTTCGCCAAGCTGGACGTCACCAGCCGCGCCGAAGCGATCGCGCTCGCCGCCAAGCGCGGCCTCGTCAAGTTCTGAAAAAGTACAAGTGACTCACCCGTTCGGGTGAGGGATCGATCCTCCCATCGGTGCCCTGCAGCACGTCCGTCCGGCGGATGTGAGGAACGCTGGCGCGGCGCACAATCGACTGCGGTGGAATGCAGAGCGCGGACGCACTTGCCAACGACATGGCATCGGCGGCATCGCACCGGGGCAGGGCGGATGTGCAGTCTGCGCCCCGGCGATGGGCGAGCGGTTCGCGATCAGTGAACGCGCTTCTCGCGTAAACGACGGATTTGCCGTGCATCCCGGATCTCCACCGGGCGGGCACCGATACTGCTGCATCCGGAGCAAACGATGGCAGGCGGGCGAGGGCGGACAACTTGCGCACGTGGCTGAAGATCGCCGACGGGATCGACCGGATGAACACGCGGGTCGGTGCGTCCGTCAAATGGCTGATCCTCGCGATGACCGTCGTGAGCGCGTTGAACGCCATCTCGCGCAAGGCCTTCAGCCTGAGTTCCAACGCCTTCCTCGAAGCCCAGTGGTATCTGTTCGCCGCGGTGTTTCTGCTCGCAGCGGGCTACACGCTCCAGCGCAACGCCCATGTGCGCATCGATCTCGTCTCCTCACGGCTGTCCGTCCGGACCCGTCTCTGGATAGAACTGGCGGCCACTTGCCTGTTCCTGTTCCCGTTCGCGGTGATGGTGATGCTGTCCAGCTGGTCCTTCTTCGCGGACTCCGTCGCGAACCGCGAGGTCTCGCTCAACTCCGGCGGTCTCATCGTCTGGCCCGTGAAGCTGCTCATCCCCGTCGGCTTCGGTCTGCTGATCCTGCAGGGGGCCGCCCAGGCCATCAAGGCGGCGGCCGCGCTTCGGGGCGCACTGCCGGCGGAAGTGGTGTTCGCCACGCCCGGTGAAGCAGCAACCCCTGCGGACGCATCCCGGCAATGACGGCATGGATCATCGACTCGATCGGCCCATTGATGTTCCTCGGCCTGGTGGTCGTGCTGCTGCTGGGCTATCCGGTGGCCTTCGCGCTGGCAGCCGTGGGATTGCTCTTCGGCGGGATCGGCATCGAACTGGGCCTGCTGCAGGCGGAACTGTTCCAGGCGCTGCCGCAGCGCATCTACGGGATCATGCAGAACGAGACGCTGCTCGCGATCCCGTTCTTCACGTTCATGGGGCTCATCCTCGAACGCAGCGGCATGGCGGAGGAACTGCTGGAGACGATCGGCCAGCTGTTCGGCCCGATCCGCGGCGGGCTCGCCTACGCCGTGATCTTCGTCGGGGCTCTGCTGGCCGCGACGACGGGCATCGTCGCCGCCTCGGTCATCTCGATGGGGCTCATCTCGCTGCCGGTGATGCTGCGCTACGGCTACAGCAAGCGTCTGGCGGCGGGCGTCATTGCCGCTTCGGGAACGCTCGCCCAGATCATTCCGCCGTCGCTCGTGCTCATCGTCATGGCGGACCAGCTCGCGCGGCCGATCGGCGATCTGTATCGCGGCGCGCTGGTGCCGGGCCTGCTGCTTACCGGCTGCTATGCGGTGTACGTGCTGATCATGTCGATCGTGAAGCCGGCCTCGGCCCCTGCGCTGCCGGCCGAAGCCCGGGCGACGAACCGCACCGCGCTCTTGGCGAGCGTGCTCGGCTCGCTGGTGCCGCCCCTCGTGCTGGTGTTTCTGGTGCTGGGCACGATCTTCCTCGGGATCGCCACCCCGACGGAGGGCGGGGCGATGGGGGCGTGCGGGGCTCTGGTGCTCGCAGCCTTCAAGCGGCGACTCGACATGCCGATGCTGCGCTCGGCACTGGAGAGCACCACGCGGCTGTCCTGCTTCGTGATGTTCATCCTCATCGGATCGACCGTCTTCGGTCTCGTCTTCCGCGGTGTGAACGGCGACCTCTGGGTGGAACACCTGCTGACGGGCCTGCCGGGCGGCGCGATCGGCTTCCTGATCGTCGTGAACCTGCTGGTGTTCGTGCTGGCGTTCTTTCTCGACTACTTCGAGCTGGCGTTCATCCTGGTCCCGCTGCTGGCGCCGGTCGCGGAGAAGCTGGGCATCGATCTCGTCTGGTTCGGCGTGCTGCTCGCGGTCAACATGCAGACCTCGTTCATGCATCCGCCCTTCGGCTTCGCGCTGTTCTA
>CAZEDA010000259.1:0-5415 GCA_964510915.1 uncultured Rhodocyclaceae bacterium
TTCGCGGTGCTGTGCCCGCTCACCGGCGGCATCGGCATCCTGCTCACCGGCACGGCCGTGGACAACTGGTACCTCTGGTCGGTGAAGCACGGCGTGGCGCCGCCTTATCCGACGATCTTCCCCGGTGTGGTCAATCCCGCAACCTTGTCTGGGGGCGCGCAATGAGAAATTCCTCGATGAAGCTGATGGGTGCAGCGCTGCTCGCGGGTTGCATGCTGCTCGCAGGCTGCGAGCGCCCGCCGATCGAGTCGGTCCAGCGCGGGTATCGCGGGACAGGGATGCTGCAGGTCTACAACCCGCGCACGCTGGAGGAAGTCCGTGCGGCGAACGAAGTGCCGGCATCCATTCCTCTCGCGCCCGGCGACAGCCCCAAGGCGACCACCGTGTACAAGAACGTGCAGGTCCTCACGGACCTCAACGTCGCGGAGTTCACCCGCCTGATGGTGTCCATCACCAACTGGGTGGCGCCGAAGGAAGGCTGCACGTACTGCCACGCGGGCGGCGACTTCGCGGCGGACACCGTGTACGCCAAGACCGTCGCACGGCGGATGCTGCAGATGACCCGGCACATCAACACCGACTGGAAGAAGCACGTCGCCGAAACCGGTGTCACCTGCTACACGTGCCATCGGGGACAGCCGGTGCCGGCGCAGGTCTGGACGCAGGATCCCGGTCCGAGGACGGCGGCACAGGCAGGCAACCGTGCCGAGCAGAACGCCGCGGCCATGAAGGTCGGCCTGACGTCGCTGCCGTACGATCCCTTCTCCTACTACCTGAAGGGCGCGTACCCGATTCCGGTGGCCGGAGACCAGGCCCTGCCTGCCGGCAACCGGCACTCGATCAAGGAGACGGAAGGCACCTACGGCCTGATGATGCATCTGTCGCAGTCCCTCGGCGTCAACTGCACCTACTGCCACAACAGCCGGGCGTTCTACGACTGGGAGCAGAGCACGCCGCAGCGGCAGACGGCCTGGTATGGCATCCGCATGGTGCGGGATCTCAACAACGACTACCTGGAACCGCTCGGTCCCACGTACCCGAAGGAGCGTCTCGGTCCGCTGGGGGATGCGCCCAAGGCCAACTGCGCGACCTGCCATCAGGGCGTGTACAAGCCGCTCTTCGGGGTGTCGATGCTGAAGGACCACCCGGAACTCGCCGGCGCCAAGCCGTAGCAGGGGAGCTCTCGCAACGACTGCGGCCGGTGACACTCGTGTCACCGGCCGTTTTCTTGGGGCGGCGGGGTAGAATCCGGACCGATCCTCTGCCGTCACCTCCATGCCGCCTTTCGATTCCGATCCGGTCCTCGACCAGCTCAAGCTCCCCCCGCATTCCGTGGAGGCGGAGCAGTCCGTGCTGGGCGGACTCCTGCTCGAGAACACGGCCTGGGACCGCATCGGCGACCTGATCGCCGAGGACGACTTCTACCGGTCCGACCATCGCCTCATCTGGCGGCACATCTCCAAGCTGATCGAGGCGGCGCGGCCCGCCGACGCGCTCACGGTGTCGGAAAGCCTCGAGCGCAGCGGCGAGCTGGACAACGCCGGCGGGCTCACCTACGTCGCCACACTCGCGCAGAACACGCCCTCGGCCGCGAACATCAAGCGCTATGCCGAGATCGTCCGCGAGCGCAGCATCATGCGGCAGCTCGTGGCGGTGGGCACGGCGATCGCCGACTCGGCCTACGCGCCGACCGGTCGCGAGGCGGCGCAGCTGCTCGACGAAGCCGAGTCGCGGGTGTTCGAGATCGCCGAGGCCGGGTCCCGCGGGAAGACGGGCTTCCAGGCGATGCCGCAGCTGCTGACGAAGGTCGTCGACCGCATCGACATGCTCTACAACCGGGACAACCCCAGCGATGTGACCGGGGTGCCCACCGGCTATACCGATCTCGACGAGAAGACCTCCGGCCTGCAGCCCGGCGACCTCGTGATCGTCGCGGGGCGGCCCTCCATGGGCAAGACCGCGCTGTCGCTCAACATCGCCGAGAACGTCGCGCTCGATGCCGGGCTGCCGGTGGCGGTGTTCAGCATGGAAATGGCGGCGACCCAGCTCGTCATGCGTCTGCTCGGTTCCGCGGGTCGGCTGGACCAGCACAAGCTGCGCACGGGGCGCCTGCAGGACGACGACTGGCAGCGCCTCACGGCGGCGGTCGGTCGGCTGAACGACGCCCCGATCCACATCGACGAGACGCCTGCGCTTACCGCGATGGAAGTCCGGGCGCGTACCCGCCGCCTGCATCGCCAGTACGGGCAGCTGGGGCTGGTGGTGATCGACTACCTGCAGCTCATGTCGGCCAGCGGCAGCGGCGAGAACCGCGCGACCGAGATCTCCGAGATCTCGCGCTCGCTGAAGGGCCTCGCCAAGGAGATCGGGGTGCCCGTGATCGCCCTGTCGCAGTTGAACCGCAGCCTGGAACAGCGCCCCAACAAGCGCCCGGTGATGTCGGACCTGCGGGAGTCCGGCGCCATCGAGCAGGACGCCGACCTGATCCTGTTCATCTACCGGGACGAGGTCTACAACCCCGACACCCCGGACAAGGGCATCGCCGAGATCATCATCGGCAAGCAGCGGAACGGCCCGATCGGCACCGTGCGGCTCACCTTCCGGGGCGAGAACACCCGCTTCGAGAACTTCGCCGATCCGAATCGCTACTGACGTACCCCGGAAGGCAGTCGTTCCACTCGGCGGATCAAAGGGTTACACTAGCGCCGTCGTCGAACCGCGACAGGCGCGGCCATGCCCATCAAGATCAAGCTAGCCCATACCCCGAAGGAGATAGACGATGCCCTGTGGCTGCGCCACGAGGTATTCGTCATCGAGGACGGCAAGTTCGGGGGCAAGGCGCTGCATGGCAGCCGCATGGTGGACCGCTTCGACGCGTTCCCGAGCGTGTTCCACGTCATCGCCTACGAGGATGCCCAGCCGGTCGCCACCATGCGGCTGGTGAAGGACAGCGAAGGCGGACTGCCGGCCGACGAACTGTTCGACTTCGACCGCTACCGTCGCCGTGCGCTCCTGGAGACCAGTTCCCCCGTGTTCGGCAGCGCCGGCATGCTCGCGATCCGCTCGCAGTGGCGCCGCCGGCGCGATGTCATCCGTGCCATGTTCCGCATGGCTGCCGCCGTGTGCCGGCGCGAGGGCGCCACACACATCCTCATGGCCGTGAACTTCGAGACGGCCGGCATGTACCAGCGGCTGGGCTTCACGCCCCTGTCCGAGAAGATCTGGATCGAGGAGATCGGCAATCACATCGTGCCGCTGGCGGGCATCACGGATCAGTTCGTGGCGTGGGCCTTCCAGGGACTGCCGGAAACGCCGCTGTCCGACTTTCAGGACAGCTTCGAGCGCATGGTGTTCCGCTCCGGCGAAAAGGTGTTCGATGAAGGTGATCGCGGCGAACACGCCTTCGTGGTGGACTCCGGGGAAGTCCGCATCACCCGTCGCAGCAAGAACGGCGAGGAACTGATCCTCGCCAATCTGGGACGCGGCGACATGTTCGGCGAACTCGCGCTCCTGGACGACCAGTCGCGTTCCGCGAGTGCCGTTGCATCGGCGGACAGCGAACTCATGACGCTCGACCGCCGCACGTTCCAGTCCCAGCTGCATTCCCATCCCGAACGCTCCAGCAGCCTGTTCCGCATGTTCGCGAGCCGCATGCGCGCCATGGACGAACTGGCCATCGTGCTCGCGTTCGCCGGGCCCGCCCAGCGGCTGGAGTTCGCGATCGAGGTGGCGCGGCAGCAGGCCGTGCCCGATCGAAATGATCCTGCCCGTACCCTGTTCCACGGCGGCGCGACGGAACTCGCGCGCATGGCAGCCGTGTCCGAACAGGAGGCCGAGCGTTTCCTGCAGGGCCTGCGGTCCGCGGGAGCGCTGGACATCACGCCCAAGCACATCAGTTTCCGTCAGCGCAAGACCAGCGTATGAGCCGTCTGCCTCTGCGCGACGACACCGCGGCGCCGGAACTCGCAGCCCGCATCCGCGCCGAGCGCGACGGCAAGCTCCTCACGCTCTATCGGGTGCTGCTCAACTCACCGGGAATCGCCGGCGCGTGGCTGCAGTTCTTCACGGTGATCCGCCAGCAGTGCAAGCTGTCCGCACGGCACCGTGAGCTCGCGATCCTGCGCGTGGCGGTGCTCAACCGGGCGCCGTACGAGTTCGAGCAGCATGTGCCATTTGCAATCCGTGCCGGCATCGATGCGACCCTGGTGGATGCCCTCCGGGAAGAGCACTGCGACCGGTTGCGGTTCGAGGCGACGGATCGTGCCGTGATCGACTACACCGACGCCATGACCCGGGCGATCCAGGTGCCCGATGACGTGTTCCGCGCCGTGGCGGAGCGGTTCGATGCGGAACAGACGCTCGAACTCACGGCAACCATCGCCGGCTACAACATGGTCTCGCGGGTTCTCGAGGCTCTGCACATCCACGAAGAACCCGCGCGTTCCTGACCGGCAGCCCCGTCAGCGGAACCGCACCATGTACGCCGCGCGGAGCGCGATGCCCTCGTAGGACGGGCCGTTCTTCGCTCGGGCGTCGAAGCGGGACAGGCTCAGGTCGAGCGCCTGCTGACCGGTGAACGCATAGTTGACCCCGATCTCGAATACGGTGGTGGAGGCCTCCGCCCGGTACGCGGTGAAGCGCGTACCGCTTTCGTGGAACGCGGGGTCCCACGCGGCGGAGCTGTACCAGTCGGTGCGGCCGTTGTACGCGTAGGCGTAGGGGCCGGGCCCGCTGTTGCCGTAGCTGCCGTAGGTGAACACCTGATCCCCGCCGATCCATGCCGCGCTGCCGTACACGGTGGCCGCCGGCGACACGCGCAGGTCGACCGTGCCGGCGATTCGCGTGTTGGACAGATCGTAGAGCGTTCCCTGGCGGGCGAAGCGCCGTTCGTGGCTCAGCGTGGCGGCCAGTCGCAGGGCGTCCGTGAAGTACTTCCCCGTGCCGACACCAAGGGACAGCAGCTGGCCGTCGCGCAGATTGCTGTCGGCGTGCTGCCGGATCTCGGCAGTGCCGAAGACATCGAACCAGGCGCCGGTGAAGCGCGGGTCCGGCTGGAATCGCCAGTTGAACCGTGCCGCCGCAGCGACATGGCTGATGTCGCTGTACTCGCGATAGCCGGTCCCGCGCAGGGCGAAGCGGGTGACGAAGCCGCTGCGAGCCCCGGTCTGGAGGCTCCGCGCCGCGTATCCCTCGATGTTGAGCGACTGGTCCGAGCGTTCCTGCCCGGCCACGCCGCGATTGACGTTGTTCTCGTGCTGCAGGCCGACCTCGGCGCCGAAGCGGGTGTCGGCGGCGAATGCCGATGACGCGACGAGCGTGGCGACCGCGGTCAGCCACGACGAGACGGCAGCGGACGCACAGGTCGGGGAGGGCTTCATCGTCTACCCCTTTCGCATATCGGCGGACATAATGGGA
>CAZEDA010000260.1:0-5388 GCA_964510915.1 uncultured Rhodocyclaceae bacterium
AGAACTTCAGCGCCTGCTGGAACAGCTTGATGCGGTCCATCGCATCCTTGGGCACCTCGCCCTGAAGCCCCAGCGGCTCGTAAATCGCGACCGGCTCGTCCTTGCCTTTCACTCTCACGCGGTCGAGTTCCCGGAAGACGACATCGCCCACCGCGGCTTTCGTGGCCTCTCCCACCATCATCGTCACGCCGTAGCGTTTCGTGAGGCTTTCCAGCCGAGAGGCGAGATTCACGGGGTCGCCCATCACCGTGTATGCCATGCGGATCTCGGACCCCATGTTCCCCACTGACATCGGTCCGGTGTTCACACCGATGCCGATCTTGAGCGGTGGCCAGCCCTTGGCGATGAATTCCGGCGCCAGATCCTTCAGGCGACGCTGCATCTGCAGGCCCGCCAGCACGGCATGACGCGCATGTTCGGCATCTTCCACCGGCGCGCCCCAGAACGCCATGATGGCGTCGCCCATGTACTTGTCGATGGTGCCGCGCTGCCCGTGGATGACGCGGGTCATGGGAGTCAGGTAGTCATTCATCAACTGGGACAAGGCCTTGGGTTCCAATCCCTCGGATATCGACGTGAAACCGCGCACGTCCGAGAACAGCACCGTCATCGGCCGGTTGACGCTTTCCATGGTGGCGAAGCGGTCCGGATCGCGGCTCATTTCCTCGACCAGTTCCGGGGGGACGTACTGTCCGAACAGCCCCGAAATGCGCTCCTTGGAGCGGGACTCGACGAAGTAGCCGTAAGACATGTTGATGGCGTAGAGAAACAACACCATTAGCAAGCCAGATGCCAATGGCAAGACCAGATTGCCGTACTGCCAGACCACCAGGTTGGTCGCGGCGACCGCGCCGAGGGCGATGATGGTGACGAAAGTGGCCCGGGCCGGGGACAGCATCGGCAGACCGAGCGCCAGGGCAACGCCAAGCAGGACCAGCAGACAGACTTCCGCGCCAAGCACGTAAGGCGGGCGCTGCTTGATGGTTCCGTCCAGCATCCCGGTGATCAGGTTCGCGTGGATCTCCACCCCGGGGAACAGGGGGTCGACAGGGGTGGACCGCAAGTCCTGGAGACCCGGGGCGGTCGTGCCCACCAGGACGATTCTGTCCTTGAGGGCTGCCGGGTCCACCGTGCCCTTCAGCACATCGGTCGCCGACACGTAGGGAAAGCTCTTCTGGTGGCCGCGATAGGGCACCAGCGCGTTGGCGGACTCGTCCACCGGGATCAGCACGGGCCCGAGGCGGATGACCTCCAGGCCGGGATACTTGCGATTGAGGAAGGACTCCTCGGCGTATTCGGGCACCACCTTCGGCGATTCGAGAACCAGCCGGACGATGGCCATGGCGAGCGGTTCGTAGTAGGCCCCCTTGTATTGCGCCAGCATGGGCACGCGCCGGTGAACGCCGTCGTGGTCGGTCTCCGGCGTGAAGTGACCACTTCCTGCCGCCGCGGCAAGCAGCTCGGGCAGATTGCCGCCGTATCCGTCGAACGAGGCGAATCCGATGTTCCGGCCGGTGAACGTGCCGGCCGCGAGCACCGGCGGTGGCAGTCCGCCGATCGCGAGCGGCTTGTCCTCGATCCGATGGCGCGTGAAGTAGGAGCCGAGGACCACCGGTCGCTTCCGGAAGCTCTCTGCCAGGATGCGGTCGTATTCGAGCTTGGGTGCCAGCTGGTCGAGCGCCGTCTGGAACTGGGGGACGCCCTGAAGTTCATTGGCCGCGAGGGCTCTCAGGGTGCCCAGGCCGGAACTCTCGTCCTTTTCGGGAAACACGACGTCGAAGCCCACCACCGCGATCTTGTAGCGGTCGAACAGGGCATTGACGAGATCGGCCACGCGGTCCCGCCGCCAGGGCCAGCGGCCTTCCACCGCCAGACTCTTCTCGTCGATGTCGACGATGACGACGCGGGGGTCCACCGTTCGCGGCATGGTAAGCCGCAGCCGGGCGTCATACGCGATGGATTCGAGGTTCGCAATGAGGGGGACCTCGAAGAAGCGCGCCGCGTGGAGTGTGAACACCAGGACGCAGACGATGCCGAGAGCGATGCGGATCGCGTGCTTCTTCATGCGCCGTGCCCGCGTGGGGAAGGAGACTGCACGTTACTCTGGGCTGGGGTCGGAGTCACGATGCGAGGGGGCGGGACGCTGTGCAGACCCGTGAGAACGTCGGATGTCGCGCGCCAGAGCCGGGGGCCGGGCGGTCCGGGTGAGCCGCGCTGGCCAAGGCGGCTCCCGGGCAGACACCCGGCGTCAGGAGGGCTTGAAGAAGAACTCCATCTTCACACCGGCCAGTTCGATGATGTCGTGGTCGGACAACAGATGCGCCTGGGCATCGAGCGTCCGGCCATTGACCACCGGGTAGCTGGCGCCTTCCACGTGGGTGATGAAGAACCCCTGCGGGCGCTTGGCGATCACGGCGACCTGCACGCCCGGCTTTCCGAGGGTGGTGAGGGCCTTGATCAGCGCCAGTTCGCGGCCTGCATTCGGGCCGGACAGGATCTGGATCACGCCCTGCTGCGGCGCGGAACCGCCGGGGATCGACGCCTGCGGGCCCGGCATGGAGCCTGGATGGGACTGGTGGGCCGACGGCATCGGGTGCGATGTGGACGTCGCGTTGATCTGGGTGTCCGTGAACGATCGGCGGACATCCGTGCGGGTGCCGGTCTGGGTGTCGCCGATGCGGGCTTCGGTGGGGCGCGCGGGCGACGAGCGAAGCACCATGGTCTTTTCGAAGTCGGCAGCCGTGGTGGTGCTGGTCTGCTCGTTCATGTACTTGACCTTGTACTTCCCGATCTCGATCACGTCCCCGTTCTGCAGGAAGTGCTTCTTGATCGGCTGGCCGTTCACCAGGGTCCCGTTGGTGCTGCCCAGGTCCTCGAGGAACGAATCGTTCAGGATGGTCACGATCGCCGCGTGCTCGCCGCTGACGGCGAGATTGTCGATCTGGACATCGTTGTGGGCCTTCCTGCCGATCGTGGTGCGCTCCTTCGAGAGGCTGTACTCCTTGAGCACAACGCCGTCGAGCGTGAGAATCAACTTGGCCATAGCTTGCGTCCCCGTCCTTACTTGAACCACGATAGCACCCGGGCAAGCCAGGTGTCAGCCGCGGGAAAATCCCGATTAACCTTCACGAGCACGACAGAAATATTGTCGCGACCGCCGTTGTCGTTCGCCATCTGCACCAGCTGGTTTGCCGCCAGAGGCAGGTTCGATCCCATCGCATTGAGGGTGAGTTCGATGTCCTCATCCTCCACCATGTCGTTCAACCCGTCCGAGCACAGCAGGAAGATGTCGCCGGGCATCACGTCATAGGTGTGAATCTCCGCCTCGACCTCGGGCTCGATCCCCAGCGCCCGGGTGACGAGATTCTTGTTCTGGGAACGGCGGGCCGCTTCCTTGGTGAGCATGCCGCTGTCGATCTGTTCCTGGAGCAATGAGTGATCCCGGGTGACCTGATCGAGCTTCTCCGACCGTAGCCGGTACATCCGCGAGTCGCCGATATGGGCCACGGAAACCCGATTGTCGCGGAACAGTGCGACGACCAGGGTCGTTCCCATGCCCGCGTACTGGGGCTGGCTGTTCGCGGATTCGAAGATCGAGGTATTGGTCTTGGCGATCACGCCCTTCAGCAGCAACGCCGATTGGGTGTCTCCCTCGTCCTGCGGCAACCCGTGCAGATTCGTCTTCGCGATGGCCTGGCGCATCTCCGAGGTGATGAGCGCAACGGCAATGCCGCTCGCCACCTCGCCGGCATTGTATCCACCCATGCCATCCGCGAGCACGGCCAGGCCGATGGTCCCGTCGGTGGCGATGGCGTCCTCATTGTGGGAGCGGACCATGCCGGTATGCGTGGCGCTCGCGATCTCGAGCGCTTTGGCGAGATTCATGAGTCGTTATAGCGTCACGTCGAGTTCGGAAAACCCGGCCGCACAGGCCCGGATGGCGGCAGCTACTTCCTCGCCGCTCGCGAAGCGTTCCTCCCTTGCTTTCGCGAGACAGCGGTTGACGATCGCCACGAAGCAGTCCGGCAGGGTCGGATTGAGGGTCAGCAGGTCGGCCGGCGGCTCGTTGGCGATCTTGTACATCAGCTGGGTCATGGTCTCGCCGGTGAAGGGCAGGGAGCCCGACGACAGCTGGAACATCATCACACCCAGGGAAAACAGGTCGGACTGACCGTCGATCTTGCGGCCGGCCAGCTGCTCCGGCGACATGAAGGACGGTGTGCCCAGCACCATCCCCGTCTTGGTCCGGGAGGAGTCGGTGATGCGGGCGATGCCGAAGTCGGTGACCTTGACGGAGTCCGTCTGCGGGTCGTACATGATGTTGGCAGGCTTGATGTCGCGGTGAACCACGTTCTGTTTATGGGCGTAATCCAGCGCTTCGGCGACCCGCGCCATGATGCTCATCAGCTTGGGAAGAGGCAGGAGCGTGCCGGGCTTCGTGAAGGGCGTCAGGTCACGGCCGGTCAGGAACTCCATGGCGATGTACGCCAGATCGTGTTCCTCGCCCGCATCGTAGATTGTCACGATGTGCGGGTGATTGAGACGCCCGGCGGTCTCCGCTTCGCGGAAGAACCTCTCCTTCACGTCCTGAAGTTCGTCCGGCTCGAATTCCTGCGACAGGGCCATCGTCTTGATGGCCACCGTCCGTCCGATCTTGGGATCCTTGCCGAAGTAGACCACGCCCATGGCGCCCTTGCCCAGTTCGCGCTCCACCTGGTAGCGCCCGAGCATGGGCTTCTCGACCTGACCGCCGTCGAGAATGAGCGTGGAGGCATTGGTCCGGCCCGAACCGCCGCCGAGGATGACCGTCTCGGACATCTGCTTCGCCCGGGACAGCTTCTGTTCGAGATCGCGGAACTTGGGATTGTGGGTCCCCATGTACTCATAGACCGCATGCGCCTTGTTGAACTGCCTCTTGCGCTCGAAGTCCAGCGCGAGGTTGTAGAGGTTGTCCATCAGGTTGTCGTCGAGCGGGCACTTCCGGAACTTGTCGAAGGCCATGTCGAGCTGGCCCTGGCCCTGGAAGGCGAGACCCAGCATGCGATTCGATTCTGCAGAGTCGAGGTCCGACTTGATCTTGCCCCGCTCGGTGACGAGGAAGCGCTTGGTCGTGAGTGCCAGATGGCCCACCAGCAGCAGGATCACGGGCCCCATGAGCGGGATCCACATGAGCTGCGAGGTCATCATCGTGAAATGGGCGCCCACCAGCGCAATGACGAGCGCGGCAGTCAGGCCGGCAGCGGTGGCGGCCTTCAGGCGCGGCAGCAGCAGGGCGAGATAGGCGCCGATCACGAGGAACAGCGCGAGCCGGACCCAGTCGCTCCACTCGGGCTTCGTGAAATAGTCTTCCTGGAGGATGGCGGACACCGCGTGCGCGAGCATCAGCAC
>CAZEDA010000261.1:0-5387 GCA_964510915.1 uncultured Rhodocyclaceae bacterium
GACAACATCACCATCACCAACGGTGCGGCCTCCGGCGGCGACGTGGACTTCTCGAACTTCGACCCGGCCGGTCTTGCCACGCCGGATGACTCCACCGACGACTTCGGCACGGCGCAGACGCTGACCGCCGGTGACGACGGTACGGCAGTGGGTTACCTCAGCTTCGCTTCGGATCGCAGCTACGCCATCGTCGGCGACGGCACGACTGACGCCGTGACTGACGGTTCGGCCACGCTGGAAGCGGTTTCGACCATCGACATCTCGAACGTGACCGGCGCGAACAACGCCCTGGCGATCGTCGACGCGGCCCTGGCTGCGGTGAACGGCCAGCGCGCCCGATTCGGTGCGCTCCAGTCGCGCTTCGAGAACACGGTGGCCAACCTGCAGATCACGGGTGAGAACCTGTCGGCCTCCCGTTCGCGGATCCGTGATGCGGACTTCGCGGCCGAGACGGCTCAGCTGACCCGCTCGCAGATTCTGCAGCAGGCCGGTACGGCAGTTCTGGCCCAGGCCAACGCGATTCCGAACAACGTTCTGTCGCTGTTGCGGTAATGGAGTCTCCCGCGGCTGGCGTTTCGCTGGCCGCGGGTTGAGATGTCTCGAGGGTAACGATCATGGTTGTTCAGGCAACGATGCTGTCGACGCTGAAGCCCCGTGGGGCGGAAACAGGTGTCGCCACAGCCAATCCGGCTGCACCCACCGGCTCGCCGCCGGCCGTGCAGGCCAATCCACCGCAGCCGCCGGGCGTGAAGCCCCAGGGCCAGGCTCCCGCCCAGGACCTCCAGCGCACCGTCAGCGATGCGCAGGACGTCGCCGAGGCCGCAGGCGCCAGCCTGGAGTTCACGATCGACAAGGACAGCGGCAAGACCATCGTGAAGGTGGTGGACGCTTCCACGAGCGAGATCATCCGGCAGATTCCTTCCGAGGAACTGCTGACGCTCGCCCGAAACATGACCAAGCTCGAAGGGTTGCTGCTCGACCAGAAGGCCTGAGACCGGTACGTCGGGTTCAAGCTGGCGGGTCGTGCTGCCGTAATCGTTCAGGTCTGCGCGCGCAAGCGAGGGAACCATGGCCATCTCCGCACCGGGAATCGGCTCGAACTTGGATGTCAACGGCATCGTCACCCAGTTGATGGCGATCGAGCGGGCCCCGCTCGACCGTATCGACCGGCAGGAAATCAGTTTCCAGGCGCAGTTGTCGGCTTACGGCAACGTGCGCTCTTCGCTTTCCAGCTTCCAGAGTGCCATCGACGCCCTGGCGAGCGGCACCCGGTTCCGGTCGCGCAGCGTCAGCTCGTCCGATACCGCCGTGGCCACCGGTTCGGCCTCCGCCACAGCCCAGCTCGGCAGCTATACGCTCGATGTCACCCAGACCGCTCAGGCGCAGACCCTGGCGGCAGCAGGGCGATCGAGCCTGACGGCGGCCATCGGCGCCGGCACTTCCACGGAAATCCGCTTCGAGTTCGGCACGATCAGCGGCGGGACGCTCGCCAACGGCGTCTACACCGGTGCCACCTTCGAGCAGGACGCCTCGATCGCCAGCGGCACCGTCACGATCGACTCGACCAACAATTCCCTGACCGGGATCCGTGACGCCATCAATTCGGCGAACCTCGGCGTCCGTGCCAGCATCGTCAATGACGGCGGCGCAAGCCCCTATCGCCTCGTGCTGCAGTCCACCGCAACGGGCGAGAACCGCAGCATGAACATCTCGGTCACCGGGGACGCCACGCTGGCAGGCATGCTCGCCTACGACCCCGAGGCGACGCAGACGCTCACGCAGACGACTGCGGCGCGAAACGCCGAGCTCACGGTGAACGGCCTCGCCGTCGAGAGCACGTCGAACACGCTGACTTCTGCGATCGAGGGAGTATCCGTCTCGCTGGTGAAGGCGGGCATCACCACGATCAACGTTTCGCGAAGCACGGCGGACGCCGAAAAGGCCGTCTCGGACTTCGTGAAGAGCTACAACGAGCTGAACAGCATCCTGAACGGGGTGAGCGCCGCGGATCCGGCCGCAGGGACGCGGGGGCCGCTGAACGGCGATGCCGCGGTGCGGACCATCCAGGCGCAGCTGCGCACGACGCTTGGCGGGACACTGGGGCCCGGTTTCACGCTTCGCACGCTCTCGGAAGTCGGGATCTCGTTCCAGAGGGATGGCAGTCTGGCACTGGATTCCTCGAAGCTCACGACCGCCCTGTCGAACAATGCGGATGACGTCGCTGCGCTCTTCTCCTCTTCGGCGCGCGCGTCGGATTCGCTCGTGAATGTCACCGGGCAGACGTCGCGCACCCAGGCAGGCGCCTATGCGCTGTCGATCTCGACCCTGGCGACTCAAGGCACGCTGGTCGGGACGGCCGCGGCCGGCACCACCATCACGGCAGGCGTGAACGATTCGATCAGTGTCGTCCTGAACAGCATCTCGGCCACCGTGAAGCTCACGGCGGGAACGTATACGGCAGCGTCGCTCGCGACGATGGTGCAGTCGACGATCAACGGGAACTCGACCCTCTCGGCCAGCGGCTTCAAGGTTTCCGTCAGTCAGACGGCCGGCGTGCTGACGATTGCATCGAACCGCTATGGCAGCAACTCCAGCATCGCCGTTGGCGGGACTGGTGCAACTTCGCTCCTCGGCGCTTCGCCCACGGCGACCACCGGGGTGGATGTGGCGGGAACCATCGGCGGCATCGAAGCCACCGGATCGGGACAGATACTCACAGGCGCTCAAGGCAGCGCGACGGAGGGACTCAGGGTGGAAGTGAGCGGCGGAAGTACGGGATCTCGCGGAGAGATCACCGTCGGCAACGGATTCGCGGCACGCCTGAGTGCGCTCGTGGACCAGTTCCTCGAAACGGGCGGCACGCTGTCGAGCCGCACGGAAGGCATCGGACGATCGATTCAGGATCTCGACCGGCAGCGTGAGGCGCTCGATCGGCGCCTCTCCGACACCGAACAGCGCTACCGGGATCAGTTCACGACCCTGGACACGCTGCTGTCGAGCCTGCGCGCGACCAGCAACTACCTCACGCAGCAGCTCGCCGCGCTGAGCAACAACTGAGGCTCGAAGGAGCCCGAGCAACAGCCATGAATGCAGTGATCGACAATGCGCTCCAGACGTACGCACGGCTGGCAGTGGAAACCGGCGTGTCCGGCGCGACGCCCGAAATGCTCATCGTGATGCTCTACGAGGGCGCCATCCTGTCGCTGACTCGCGCGCGGGCCGAGATGGTCGCCGGCGACGCGGCCGCGAAGGGGCGAAGCATCTCCAAGGCCATCGGCATCATCGAAGAGGGTCTGCGCGGGGCGCTCGACGAGAAGGCCGGCGGCGAGATCGCGGCGAACCTCGCCTCGCTCTACGAATACATGGGGCACCGTCTGCTGCAGGCGAACCTCCAGGACGACACGACCGCCCTCGACGAAGTCTGCGGGCTCCTGCGCGACCTGAAGGCGGCCTGGGAAGACGTGGTGGCCAAGCAGCAGGGGGCTGCCGCCGAGGCAGCGCCCGAACCCGCCCGCGGGCGGGGTTCCAACAGCTACGGAAAGGCGTGACGCAACCGTGACTCCCGCAGAGATCGACCGCGCTTACACCCAGGCGCTCGAACTGACCCAGCGCATGGTGGAGGCTGCTCGCGCTGGCGACTGGGACGCCCTGGTCGCCGCGGAACGCGAGCGCGACACGCTGGTGGAAAGCATCCGCCTCGTGGACACCGAGCCTCCGCGGGACGCCCGCTGGCGGGACCGCAAGCGGGACCTTCTGTCGCGCATGCTGGCGCTCGACGAGGAAGTCCGGACGCTCACCGAGGACTGGATGCATGAACTGCGCGAGATCCTCTCCGACGTCACCACGGCCCGCAAGGTCAACAAGACCTACACCAGCGGCTCCTGAGCCCGCCCGCGCGGCATTGACGCCCCCGGAGCGGGGCTGCAAACTCCCTTTCGAACTCCGGACGGAGTCGGCCCGGCAGGCGGCCGGCACCGGTTTCCGGGGCGCAATCTCCGCGCGCCAATCCCATGGAATCCATCGATTTGTCCTGGCGGGTCGTTCTCATCGCTGCCATCGTTCTGTTGAGCGCCTACGTGGTGCTGGTGGTGGTTGCGCTCGCCCGCAATCGGGGCTGGTTCCGGAAACGCCATCGTCCGACGGGCGATGCCGGGCACTTCGCCGTCGCGCCCCTGCGGGACGAGATCCGGGAACTCCGCCGGCAGATCGCCGAACTGCGCAGCGAAGTGGACGCCCTGCGGACCGTGGCGCCCAAGGAAAACCAGACACCCTATGCCAGCGCCATCCAGCTCGCCAAGGGCGGCCAGGAGCCGCTGGCGATCGCGGAGCATTGCGGCATCTCCCGCGGCGAGGCGGAGCTCATCGCGGCGCTCTACCGCAAGCGCTGACGGTTTGCGGGCCGGACCGGTTGCCACGGTCGTCCGTGACGCCTGGCGCCTCGGCCCGCTTGTCTGAACACCGCGGGGGCGGCGCCACCGCTTTCCGGCAACCGTAGTCCCCAGAGATTCCCACATGGACTTGGTTCAGCAGGTTCGCCTCTCGGCACTTCTGCAGTCCTTCCAGGGCCGGGCCGTGGACGACGGGCAGCCGGCCACCGGGCCGTCCCTCCGGGTTGGGGCCGAGGTTCTGGCGCGCGTGGCGGCCGTCCTGGTGGACGGGCGAGCCGTCCTCGACGTGGAAGGCGGGGTGTACCAGACACGCCTGCCGCCCGGATTGAATGCCGGAGTCGGGACTTCGCTGCCGCTGGTGGTCCTCAAGGGTGGTGCAAACCCCACCTTCGGTCTTTCCCAGCAGACGATCCCCCCGGCGCCTGCGGAAGCCGGATCCGCACGGGTTGCGCTCAGCTCGCTCTCCGGACAGCTCCAGTCGATCTCCGCGGCGGCCGCGCGCGAGAGCGCATCGCCGCTGCCGCAGGTACCTCTCGTCGATTCCCCGCCCAGCGAGGGTGTCGCGCTCGAGGGACCGCTTCGCAAGGCGCTCGAAGGCAGCGGGCTCTTCTACGAGTCGCACCAGGCGGAATGGGTAGGCGGGCGACGGGACCTCGCCACACTCCGGCAGGAGCCTCAGGCACGTCTGGCGGAATCGGCGGCGCGCGTGGCCGACGGGGAGCCCGCTGCCGAGGTCGTTCAGACGGCCTCGACGACGCCAGGCGCGCCGTCGGAAACCAGCAGCACGTCGGCTCCGCGAGACGCCGCAACGGCGAATCCCCTTCCGCAGGGGGTCGCGACGCTGGTGGATCGGCAACTGCAGAGCCTCGGCACACAGCAGATCCACTGGAGCGGGCAGGTGTGGCCGGGCCAGAACATGGAATGGGTGGTGGAAGAGGACGCCCCCGAATCGCAGGAACCGGGCGATGCCCCGTCCTGGACGTCCCGGCTGCGGCTCGA
>CAZEDA010000262.1:0-5367 GCA_964510915.1 uncultured Rhodocyclaceae bacterium
TGTATCTGCCGCTCAACACGGCGTACCAGCCGGCCGAGATCGCCTACTTTCTCGGAGACGCCACGCCGTCCGTGTTCGTCTGCCGGCCGGAATCCGTTGCGGCGCTGCAGCCGCATGCCACCACTGCAGGCGTAAAGACCGTCCTCACACTCGACGCGGCCGGTCAGGGCAGTCTGCGGGACGCAGCCACGGCGGCGACGCCGGACGACACGATCCGTTCCTCGAACGCCGACGACCTCGCGCTCATCATCTACACCTCGGGCACGACGGGTCGCTCGAAGGGCGCGATGCTGACGCACGGCAGTCTCGCTGCGAACGGGCTGGCGCTGACCGGCGCCTGGGGATTCACGCGTGACGACGTGCTCCTGCACGAGCTGCCGCTGTTCCACGTGCACGGGTTGTTCATCTCCACGCACTGCGTTCTCCTGAGCGGCGCCCGCATGCTGTTCCATCGCAAGTTCGACGCAGCCCTCGCGCTGCGCAGCCTGCCGCGCTGCACGGTCATGATGGGTGTGCCGACCTTCTACACGCGGCTGCTCGCCGAGCCCGGCTTCGACCGGGCAGCCGCAGCGAGCATCCGCCTGTTCGTGTCGGGATCGGCGCCGTTGCTGATGGAAACCTTCCGCGAGTTCGAGACCCGCATCGGCCAGGCCATCCTGGAGCGCTACGGCATGAGCGAAGCCGGCGTGATCACCACGAATCCGCTCGTCGGCGCCCGCAAGGGCGGGACCGTGGGACAGGCGCTCACGGGCATGGAGGTGCGTGTCGCCGACAGCGAGGATCGCGCGCTGCCCATCGGTGAGACCGGCGGTGTCCAGATCCGCGGCACGAGCGTGTTCAAGGGCTACTGGAACATGCCCGAGAAGACGCGCGAAGAGTTCACTGCCGATGGCTGGTTCCGCACCGGTGACGTGGGCGTGTTCGATGCCGAGGGTTACCTCAGCATCGTCGGCCGCGCGAAGGACCTGATCATCACGGGCGGCTACAACGTCTACCCGAAGGAGATCGAGCTCGAACTCGACACCTGGCCGGGCGTGGTGGAGTCCGCCGTCATCGGTGTGCCTCACCCCGACTTCGGCGAGGCGGTCACGGCCGTGGTCGTCGCCGCAGCGGGCGCCGAACTCGACGAGGCCGCCATGATCGCCGCGCTGCGCGGTCGGCTTGCGAACTACAAGGTGCCGAAGCGCGTGCACGTCGTGACGGAACTGCCCCGCAATGCCATGGGCAAGGTCCAGAAGAACGTGCTGCGGGAGAAGTTCGGCGGCTGACGCGACGACGGACGCCCGGGCCATCCGCCATGGAACTCGTCTTCGACGGCCCCGCCCATCCGCTCGGACTGTCCGTCGAGAGCTTTCTCGTCCTGCTGCCGCTTGCCTACTGGGTCTTCGAGCGGTTCTTCCGGAAGAAGCGGAGCACCTGGCTGCTGCCTGCCGTGTCGCTGGCGCTGTTCGCGCTTATCAACGGCATCCGCATCTGGGACCAGCTCCGGGTGCGCCACCTCGATCCCGCCGAAGTGCACGTGACCACGGGCCCCATCGACGAGTCTTGGCACATCGTGAGCAAGACCCGCGACTGGTCCAAGTCCTCGCTCAGCTACCGCACGACGGTGAGTGAGGGATTCGATGTCGCGGGGCTGCGCTTCAAGTGGAACATCGCGGACAGTTACTCCCCGGCCACCTTCTCCAACAGTGGCTCGCCGCCGATCGAATTCGTGAAGGGAACACCCGTCGAGGTCACGTGGTTCCAGGATGCCGCCACGGACGACACCCGGCGGATTCTGCGTCTGCGCATGGGGAAGCTGCCAGGCAGCGCGCTCCCCGAAGACCCGGCCTTCAACCGATTCCATCGGGACTTCGTCGCCGCGTTCGTGGCTGGCGACAAGGCGCGGCTCACAGCGCTCACACGCTTCCCGTTCGACTTCGCCGGCAACGGGATGGAACGCGACGAGGCCGCCACTCTGTGGATGGGCCTGCTTTCGCCGGGCATGCAATCGTGTCTGGCGACCGCTGCGCCCGCGAAGAACGCTGATGGGAGCGTGCATCTCAATTGTCACGCGACGGTGTTGGAGTTCCGTCAGCAGGCGGATTCGAACTGGCTCTTCGTGGGCATTCCGAGCACGCGATGAATTGATAGGGAACTCCCCGCTTTAGATCGGACGCTGTCCTCTCGGTATCGTGTGCGCTTGCAAGACCAGACCTTCATCTTCTTCCATTGGCGAGACAAAGTCCTTCGAGAAATCCCGCATCGCACCTCGCATGAGCCTCAGTCCCGTTGCACGCACTACCGCCGCAATCTCTGGACGACGCGGGCGCACTCGAAGAACTGATGTCACCCATCAAGCAAGAACCCCGGCGATTCGAGTCACCACTCGGAGCACGTAACTTCGCAGTTCTACACCCCCCCCTTCGGTTTACGGTAACGCTGGGGGGAAGTACGATCCGACCGGCATTTCCCTGCGGGCCGATTCGCTTATGAGATCGGGCGGCAGTCCGAGGCATCCCAAAAAATAAGGAGGAAGAACGCATGACGACAGCTTCGCCCACCCAGCGTGTGAACGCCTGGCTTGCCAAGTTCGACGCGGCCCTGAAGGCCAATGCCGTCCAGGAGGCCGCCGGCCTCTTCGCGGAAGACGGTTACTGGCGCGACTTTGTTTCATTCACATGGAATCTCAAGACTATGGAGGGGCGCGGTGCCATCGCGGACATGCTCGCGGCGACGCTGCCCAGCGCGCGCCCGTCGGGCTGGACTCTCGAGGGTGAAGCGACCGAAGCCGGCGGGATCACGGACGGGTGGATACGTTTCGAAACCGCTGTCGGGCGAGGGGAAGGACATCTGCGTCTCAACGCCGAGGACAAGGCCTGGACGCTTCTCACCACGCAGTACGAGCTCAAGGGGCACGAGGAGCGCAAGGGGCCAACGCGTGAGAAGGGCGTCCAGCATGGTGTGCAGAAGCATCGCCAGAACTGGTTAGAGCGGAAGCAGGCGGAAGAAGCCGCGCTGGGCTACACCCAGCAGCCGTACGTCGTCATCATCGGCGGCGGTCAGGGCGGAATCGGTCTGGGCGCGAGGCTGAAGCGCCTGGGGGTACCCACGATCATCGTGGAAAAGAACCCGCGCGCGGGCGACAGCTGGCGCAATCGCTACAAGTCGCTGTGCCTGCACGACCCGGTCTGGTACGACCACATGCCCTACCTGCCCTTCCCCGAACACTGGCCCGTGTTCTCGCCCAAGGACAAGATCGGCGACTGGCTGGAGATGTACACGAAGGTGATGGAGCTCAACTACTGGACCAGCACTGTCTGCAAGCGCGCCCAGTACGACGAAGCCAAGGGCGAATGGACCGTCGTGGTCGAGCGGGAAGGCAAGGAGGTCGTGCTCAGGCCCAAGCAACTCGTGCTGGCGACCGGGATGTCCGCCGTTCCCAACATCCCCGACATTCCGGGCATCGACACGTTCAAGGGCGACATTCACCACTCGTCACGGCATCCGGGCGCGGAGCGCTATGTCGGGAAGAAGGCCGTCGTGATCGGCTCGAACAACTCCGCCCATGACATCTGCGCCGACTTCCAGGAGCACGACGTCGACGTGACGATGGTCCAGCGATCCTCCACCCACATCGCGCGTTCCGAAACGCTCATGGAACTGGCGCTGGGCGGACTGTATTCGGAACAGGCTGTGGCAGCCGGAGTCACGACGCACAAGGCCGACATGATCTTTGCCTCGATCCCGTATCGCGTGCTGCCCGCACTGCAGGTGCCCGTGTACCAGCAGATGAAGGAGCGGGACAAGGACTTCTACGACCGTCTGGAAAAGGCAGGCTTCCTGCTCGACTTCGGCGAGGACGGCAGCGGGCTGTTCTGCAAGTACCTCCGGCGCGGGTCCGGCTACTACATCGACGTGGGCGCGTCGGAACTGATCGCCGATGGCAAGATCAAGCTCAAGACCGGGAAGACCGAGCGCATCACGGAGAACGGCGTCGTCATGGCCGATGGAACGGTACTGCCGGCCGACGTGATCGTGCTCGCGACGGGTTATGGATCGATGAACGGGTGGGCAGCCCAGCTGATCAGTCAGGAAGTCGCCGACAAGGTCGGCAAGTGCTGGGGCATGGGTTCCGGCACGACCAAGGACCCCGGCCCGTGGGAGGGCGAACTCCGCAACATGTGGAAGCCCACGCAGCAGCCCGGGCTCTGGTTTCACGGCGGCAATCTGCACCAGTCGCGACACTACTCGATCTATCTCGCGCAACAGTTGAAGGCCCGGATGGAGGGTGTCCCGACTCCGGTGTACGGCCTTCAGCAGTCGTATCACAAGGGCTGAACAGGGACGGCGATTATCCCGGAGCGGTCGCGATGCGACTGCTCCGGGTGATCCCGTCGAACTGGTCCGCGCCGAGTTGGCGCGATGCGGCGCGTGGTCGCGCGCGTGCCGGCCGCTCGGCTATGGCAGCAGGGAGTGCGGCCACTGACGACGCGTTACCTCGCCGTCGACGACGTGGCGGCGCCGGCGCGCCGGGCGCGGGTCCTGCGTAGTCGACCCGCCAGCCAGACACCGCCGAGGGCCCCGAGCGTCCACGTGGAAGGCTCTGGAATGGCCGGCACGCGAGTCAACTGGTCGATCGAGAAGTAGAAGCCGGCACCCGCGTTGCCCCCCACCCCATCGATCACACCGCCATAGCGAAATTGAGACGCGTCGAACGCCGACAGGTCGTAGCTGACTGGCAATGCTGTCCCCGAGATCACATCGGTTCTCGTCGGACCGGACGCCAGCGTCAGGCTGATGGAATCCCCGGTCGCCGGCGGGCGAACGCCGTTCACGATCGGATACCCTGAGATCACGACCATGTCCTCGACGTTTCCCCCGAGGTCGTCCGTGATGCTCACGTTGAAGAATCCGTCGTTCTCCACGACGATGCCGTTGACCTCGAGACGAAGCGAGTACGGCGAGTCGATCCTGTAGGTGGCGCTCTTCGGGTCAGACTGGAGCAGGGGAGGCGTCGCAGTGTCGTACCCGAAGCTGCCTGTCACCTTGGCACCAATGGCCGGATTGAGCCCTGCAAAGGGCAATCTCTTGTCGGTCACGGTCCCGGTGAACGCAAAGGTGAGGACTTCGGCGGCGGCGGAGTTCGCCAGAAGCACCAAGGCGAGGCAGGTGCCAAGTCGCGGCTGAATCATGATGGTCTCCAATCAGTATGTTGTAGTGGGCGCGAGCGTCTGAAGGGTAACAAGGGTCAGATTTCTGGATCAACCGTTTCTCTTGCGTAGCAACAGGCCGGATCCCGCCACTTGGACACCTGATCGCCGCAGCCGTAGGACGCCGCGCGAGCGCTCTCAAGGAGCGGATAGATCCCATCAGGCGGAAACCCCA
>CAZEDA010000263.1:0-5347 GCA_964510915.1 uncultured Rhodocyclaceae bacterium
GTATCGCGGGAGGCCTTGAAGGCAGGGGAGCTTTCGATGGCGCGAAGAAAGGCTTCGAGCGAAGGCCAGTCCGCCGAGGTCGTGCTGAAACTGCCCATGGAAGCGTAACGGCCCGGATCGAAGAGCAGCGTCACACCGGCATACCAGTCCACGTCCTTGCCGTCGGTACCGGTCTGGGTGATCCGCCGCAGCAGGCTCACCTTGAAGCCTGTCGCGCAGCCCTCCGACCAGCCGCCGTAGCGATACACCAGCACATCGGCCTTGGTCGCGGTGTCGAGCACATCGACGGGACCGCCCCGGAACCAGTCGATCATCACGCGCATGGCAGGGTCGGTCTGCAACTGCTCGACCTCCACGCCTCGCCGATGGAGAAAGCTCTGCAGCGCGGTGAGAAGGCTGGATGCATTCAGCATGGCTGGGCCCCTCTCCGGTTTCCCGGTCAGCCGGCCGCGGCGACGCCGGCCTCGTGGGCCTGCTGGTCCGCGTGGTAGCTCGAGCGGACCATGGGGCCGCACGCCGCATGGCGGAAGCCCATGGCCAGCGCCTCGCGCTCGAAATCCTTGAACCGGTCCGGTTCCACGTAGCGCAGCACGGGAAGATGGCCGTTGCTCGGCTGCAGGTACTGGCCGAGCGTGAGCATGTCCACGTCGTGCGCACGCAGGTCGCGCATCACCTGGAGGATCTCCTCGTCGGTCTCGCCCAGGCCCAGCATCAGGCCGGACTTCGTGGGGATCGCCGGATGGCGCTGCTTGAAGGCCTGGAGCAGCCGGAGCGAATGCGCGTAGTCCGCGCCGGGCCGCGCCTGCTTGTACAGCCGGGGCACGGTCTCCAGGTTGTGATTCATGATGTCGGGCGGATGCGCGCTGAGCTTTTCGATGGCCACGTCGAGCCGGCCGCGGAAATCGGGTACGAGCACCTCGATGGTGATTGCCGGGCTGAATGCACGCACCTCGCGGATGCAGTCGGCGAAATGCCCCGCGCCGCCGTCGCGCAGGTCGTCGCGGTCCACGCTGGTGATCACGACATAGCGCAGCTTCATGTTGCGGATGGTCTGCGCGAGGTGAAGGGGCTCCTCGGTGTCCGGGGGCTTCGGGCGGCCATGCGCCACGTCGCAGAACGGGCAGCGGCGGGTGCACAGATCCCCCAGGATCATGAAGGTCGCGGTGCCCTTGCCGAAGCACTCCCCGATGTTCGGGCAGGAGGCTTCCTCGCACACCGTATGGAGCTTGCTGGCGCGCAGGGCGTCCTTCACTTCCTGGAATCGCGGGCTGGCGGAAGCCTTCACGCGGATCCACGACGGCTTCTTGAGCGCTTCGACCGGCACGATCTTGATCGGATTGCGGGCCGTCTTGGCCGCTCCGGTCTGCTTGCGGGTCGTATCTTCGGTCAGGTCGTCAGCCATGCAGGCGCTCCATCAGGTGGCGGACGAGCGTGTCCGCGAGAATGTCCATTGAGGCGGTCAGGCCCAGGCGCCGGGCGTCCGTGACCGCCAGGCCGCGATACCCGCAGGGGTCGATGGCGGCAAACGGGGCTAGGTCCATGTCCACGTTGAAGGACAGACCATGATACGAGCAGCCGCCCCGGATCTTGAGGCCCAGGGCCGCAACTTTTGCATCAGCGACATAGACACCGGGCCGGGACTCGTCCCCCACTGCGTTGACACCGTGGCCGGCCAGAAGGTCCACGACCGCGCCCTCCAGATGCCGCACCAGCGGCCGGATCGTGAGACCCAGTCGGCGCAGGTCGAGCAGGGTGTACACGACGATCTGCCCCGGTCCGTGGTAGGTGATCTGCCCGCCCCGGTCGGTCCGTACCACCGGTACGCCGTTGTCGATGCGGGGCAGGTGCTCCTCCCGGCCGGCCACGCCGAGGGTGTACACGGGCGGGTGCTCGACGACCCACAGCTCGTCGGGTGTGGATTCCCCGCGTGTGCCCGTGAACGCCTTCATGGACTCCCAGGTGTCGCGGTAGTCCGTCACGCCGAGGTGGCGGACCACCGGCGGCGGAGCGTGACGGGCGGCAGCCGGCGGGGGCTGCGTCATCAGAGCACCATCACCACCTGCGGGTGATCGCACAGATCCCGGTAGAGGGCATCGAGCTGTTCCCGCGAGGTCGCGCGGATGGTGCAGGTGATGGACAGGTACTTCTTCTCGCGGCTCGCGCGCATCTCGACCGTGCCGGCATCGAAATCCGGCGCGTGGCGATGGACGATGGCGACCACTTCCTGGGCGAGGCCCGGCCCCTGACGGCCCATGACCTTGATGGGGAAGTCGGTCGGGTACTCGATCAGCGAAGCGGCTTCGGGTGCGGCGGGTGTGCTCATGGCGGGCTCCGGCGACCTCAGGCTGCGGGACAGACTTCCCGCTTGTGGGCCTGGAACAGGTCGTACATGCGTCGGAACATGGGGCCGGGGGTGCCGTTTCCAACCGGACGCCCGTCCAGGGTGGTGATGGCCAGGACCTCCCGGGTCGAACTGGCGAGCCACAGCTCGTCGGCCTGCCGGACTTCGGCTTCGGCGACGTCGCGCTGCTCCAGCGGCAAGCCTGCCGCCGCGCACAGGTCGATGATCACCTCGTAGGTGATGCCGGTGAGGATCAGGTGGCTGCGGGCGGGGGTGGCGATCACCCCGTTGCGGACCGCGAAGATGTTGCTGGACGAGCCTTCCGTCAGAAATCCGTCCCGCAGCAGCACGGATTCCGCCGAGCCCTGGTCGACCGCGAACTGCCGCAGCAGGACGTTCGCCAGCAGGGCCGTGGACTTGATGTCGCACCGGAACCAGCGGTTGTCGGTGGCGGTGACGGCCTTGACCCCCTGCGCGACTGCCTCCGGCGTCGGCAGCACCAGCGGGTTGGTCATGAGGAAGACGGTCGGCGGCGTGTCCTTGGGGAACGCGTGGTCCCGCTTCGCGACGCCGCGGGTGACCTGCAGGTACAGGGACTGGTCCGGGGCGGGATGGCGGTCGACGAGGCCCTGGATGATGGCCGTCCAGCCGGCATCGTCGTGGGGCGAGGCGATCCGCACGGCATCCAGGCTGCGTCGCAGGCGCCGCAGGTGGTCCGCCAGACGGAACGGCCGGCGCCGGTAGACGGGGATCACCTCGTAGACGCCGTCACCGTAGATGAAGCCGCGATCCAGGACCGGGATGCGCGCTTCCTCGATGGGCAGGTACTCGCCGTTCAGATAGCAGGTCATGGGTGACTCTCCGGCCCCTGTAGGGAGGGTCTGATCCGCCGGTGCCGCAGGCCCGGCGCCGACGTCACTTCACCATCAGCCGCAGGCTGTCCCAGGCGCGGCCGATGAAGCTCGCGACGGGGATGGTCTCCAGCGCCACCACCGGATACTCGCCGTAGGGCTTGCCGTCGAGGGTCACCTTGAGAGTACCCACGCGCTGGCCCGCCTGAACGGGGGCGATCAGTGGCTGCTGGCTCTCCAGCACCGCCTGCAGTTTCGAGGACATGCCGGTCGGGACGGTGAAGATCAGATCGTCGCGGAACCCGGCCTTCAGCTCGGCCTCGGCGCCCTTGTAGACGGGAATCCGGCTGACGGGCTGGTCGCGCTCGTACAGACGCACGGACTCGAAGAACTGGAACCCGTAGTTGAGCAGCTTCTGGCTTTCGATCGCGCGGGCGCTGTCGGAACTCGTGCCGAGCACGACCGAGACGAGCCGGCGGGGATCGCGCTTGGCCGTCGAGATGAGGCAGTAACCTGCGGTTTCCGTGAAGCCCGTCTTGAGGCCGTCCACCGTCGGGTCCATCGCGAGCAGGCGGTTGCGGTTGTACTGGGTGATGTTGTTGTACCGGAACTCCTTGGTGGAGTAGAGCGGCAGGTATTCCGGAAAGTCACGGATGAGATTGGCGGCGAGCTGGGCGAGATCCCGTGCGGTGGAGTAGTGCTGGGCGTCCGGCAGACCGGTCGAGTTCATGAAGTGGGTGTTCTTGAGCCCCATGCGCTCGGCCTGCTTGTTCATCAGGTCGACGAACGTGTCCTCGCTGCCGGCGACGGCTTCCGCGAGGGTGATGGTGGCGTCGTTGCCCGACTGCACGATCATGCCCTTCAGCAGGTCCTCGACGGTCACGGGCACCTTCGGGTCGAGGAACATGCGCGAGCCCTCGGCGCGATAGCCGCGCTCGGAGACCTTGGTGATCTGGTCCAGCGTGATCCGCTTCTGCTTGAGGGCGTCGAAGGTCAGGTAGGCGGTCATGACCTTGGTGAGCGACGCCGGCTCGACGCGGCGATCGGACTCCCGGGAGGCCAGCACCTGGCGGCTGCGCCAGTCGATGAGCACCCATGCCCGCGCGGCGAGCGAAGGCGCGTTGGGAATCAGTGGGGTGGCGGATTGGGCGAACGCCGCGGTGGCGGCAAGGCAGAACAGCAGGCCGGCGAGTATCAGTCGGTTCATGTGTATGACGCAGTAAACCGTGGATTATAGGCGCAGGCTTCCCCGGATTGCGCATCCGCGTGGCAGTCCGTGACAATGGCGTTTTCTCCAGAGGGCTCTGCCGTGCTACGACAACCGAATTCCGTCGCGCGTTTCCTCGCCGCTGCCGTCCTGGTCGTGGCCGCGACCAGCGCCATGGCCAGACCGGACCCCGACGAGGTCACGATCACCGATGCCTGGGCGCGGGCGACTGCGCCGGGACAACCCGTCGCCGCCGCCTACGCCAACCTGAAGGCGGGCGCCAAGCTCGAACTCGTCGGCATCGAAACGCCGGCGGCCGGCCGCGGCGAGATTCACGAGATGAGCATGGAAGGCGGGGTGATGCGCATGCGAGCCCTGCCGAAGGTTGCGCTTCCCAAGGGCAAGCTGGTCAAGCTCGCACCCGGCGGCATCCACATCATGCTGTTCCGGCTCGCGAAGCCGCTGACGGCCGGCGAGAGCGTGCCCATGACATTCGTGTTCCAGCGGGCGGGCGGGCAGCAGACCCGGCAGACCATCGACGTGCCGGTGAAGGAGGTCGAGAAGCCTGCCGGAGAACACGACCACCACTGACGGGGGTTCAGGCCCTCAGCGGCGGGAAGGCGCCGCACCGATCACGGCTTCCTCCCGGCGCAGGTTCTCCAGAATCTGCGCGCCGCCCGCCACCACGACGGCGGGGTCGGGATGGTTCATTTCGCGGGCCATGCGTCGCAGGGCGCCGCGGCCGGTGAGCCGGGTGTCCCGGAGCAGCGCCACCAGACGGGCGCTCACCGGGTTCAGCACGATGAACCGTACCCGGTCGTCATGATTGCGGAAGGCGAGGATGAAGGTCGCTTCCTGCTGCGCCGGGCGCGGCCGGTACCCGCTGCCGATCTTGTGGACGGCGTAGGGATATTCCAGCAACAGCGACACCGGGTTGAGCACCGGCCG
>CAZEDA010000264.1:0-5341 GCA_964510915.1 uncultured Rhodocyclaceae bacterium
CCTCGCGCGTCAGCGGGTCCGCCGTCGCGGTCAGGGCGACGCGGGGCACCGATGGGAAGCGCTCGTGAAGAATCGAGAGCTGCAGGTACTCGGGCCGGAAGTCGTGGCCCCACTGCGAGACGCAATGCGCCTCGTCGATGGCGAAGAGCGCGATGCGCGCACGGTCGAGCAGGTCCAGCATCCGCGGCATGACGAGCCGCTCGGGCGCCACGTACAGCAGGTCCAGCTCCCCTTGCGAGAACGCGCGCTCCATCGCGCGCGCCTCCTCCGAAGTCAGGGACGAGTTGAGCATGCCCGCGCGCACGCCTGCCTGCTGGAGTGCGGCGACCTGATCGGCCATCAGCGCGATCAGTGGCGACACCACGACTCCCACGCCTTCGCGCAGCAGCGACGGGATCTGGTAGCACAGCGACTTGCCGCCGCCCGTGGGCATGAGAACCAGCGCATCGCCACCGCCGGCGAGCTGGGACACGATCTCGGCCTGGGGACCGCGGAACTCGGTATAGCCGAACGTGCCCCGCAGAATGGCGAGGGCACGATCGTGATCGGAAGTGGGGTTCATTAGCCGGAGATGAGTGAAGCCTGCGTGCGGACGCGCGGAGGCGCGAGTGCACAGCGCGAAGGATACCCGGCCGGAAGAGTCGCCGGTCGCCCGCGTCGTAACCGGTCGCCACGTGATTCACAGTGCCCGCGGTCCTCGAATTCTGTAGCATTGCGCCCATCCTCCTCGCGGGCTCGCGAGCCCGCCCACTTTCCACTTCCATGTCGTGAGCATCGAGAACACGCGCCTGCTCGAGCTGGTCGAGTACGTTTCGCAGGTCGCCTCCCAGCGCCCCCGCGGCTCCGCCGGGGCCGCGGGCCCGGGCCGGTTCGCCTGGATGGAACCGCAGCTGACCGGCGTCGCCGGCGTCAAGCTCGGTCACGACCCTGCGGATCACGATGGGACGGCGTGGCTCGAAGTCGCACGACCGCCCCACCCGCAGCTGCCGCCCACGCCCGAGAATCCTTGGCTCGCGCCGTGGCTCGAGATCGGCGATGTCATGCTCGCCGCACCCAAGCTCGCCGCTGCGGTCCCCGGTGAAGCCCTCATTGCAGCGGGAACCCACCGCGACATCTCTGCCTCGCAGGACAGCCTCGGCGACGCCACGATGCCGGTGGTCGCCGCCGACGCTTCGGTGCCCTTCGACACTTATCCGTATCACACCGAGGTATCCCGCCAGCTCGAGCGCTATCTGGCCGAGCAGTGGCAACCCTGGGCCGAGTCCGAACGCGAACGCCGCCGCAGCTCGCGCCTGTACATGCAGCTCGTCGCGCTGCACCAGGAGCTGACGGGCAGCGCCTCGGACGGGCAGCTCGAAGTGGTGTGGGGCGCCGGACTCGCATCGACGGACACCGAACTGCATCCGCTCATCGTGCAGACGGTGGATCTCCAGGTGGACCAGGACTCCGGCACCATCTCCGTCATTCCCCGCAACGCCGATCCGCGTCTGGAGTTCGACGCCTTTCCGGGTATCGAACGCGCCACTGCCGTCGGAGCCGAGCGCGCCGCGGCGGACTTCTTCGCGAACGCGGAGTGGGTGTTCTCGCCGTTCGTGACTTCCACCTACGAATCCGTGTTCGCCGCCGCGAGACCGATCGTGGAGGCCTCGCGTGCCGCCGGCGACCCGCCCCTCGAATTCCGCACCGGATGGGTCCTGCTCGCCCGGCCGCGCAACGCCACCCCGCTCGTGCAGGACCTCGACCGCTTCGCCGCCGTGCTCCGCGCTCCCGCCGGCGCACCTCCTCTGCCGCCTGCCGTGGCCATGCTCGTATCGGACCCGGGCACGGAGACAGTGTCGCAGTCCCTGCCCCGCTATCGCGGCATCAGCGCGCGCGGCGAGAAGTCCGACGACATCGAGACGCGCGATCTGTACTTCCCGCTGCCGTTCAACGACGAGCAGATGCGCATCGTGCAGCTGCTCGAATCGCGCACCGGCGTCACGGTGCAGGGGCCACCCGGCACCGGCAAGACCCACACGATCGCCAACATCATCTGTCACTGGCTCGCGCATGGGCGACGCGTGCTCGTCACCTCCATGAAGGAGCCGGCACTGGCTGTCCTTCGCGACAAGCTGCCGCCCGAGATCCAGCCGCTCGCGCTCGCCATGCTCGCAGGCGACACCGACGGCCTGCAGGTGCTGGAACTCGCCGTGCAGCACATCGCGGCGCAGGTGCAGGGCCTCGACCCCGGCGCCGAGGCCTCCGAATGCCAGCGCCTCGAGGAGGAGATCGACGCCCTGCAGCAGCGCCTCTCCCGCATCGACGACGAAACCGCTGCAGTCGCAGCGCGACAACTCGCAGCGATCACCATCGACGGCGAGACGCTCGATCCGCTCGATGCCGCCAACGAGGTCGCCGACACCGCCGGCACACTCGGCTGGCTGCCGGACGATCTCGGCGCGGACGGGCGCTTCGAGCCCCGGTTCGACGACACCGATCTCGCGCAGCTGTTCGCGGCCCGCGGCAGACTGGGCGACGACGTCCGCCACGCGAGCCATGACGTCGCCGCGCCCGAATCGCTGCCGAGTCCCGAAGCGCTGCTCGATGCGCACCGTCGGCTCGTCCGCCTCGCGCAGCTCTCTGCCGAGAGCCGGGCGACCGACACGCCCATCCTCGCGCAGGTCTCGGCGCAGACCTTCGCCGATCTGAAGGAAGCCGTGCGGCTCGTGGAAGAAGTGCGTGCGCTCCGCACGGAACTCGCCAACGGCTCACCCGAATGGCTCGCTCCCGCCGCCGCGAAGCTTCTGGAGAATCCGCAGTCGACCGTTGCCGTGGGCTTCGACACCCTGGCAACGGAAGTCGACGAAGCCGCCGTGGCCTACGCCGCCGTGGCGGCGCGCCCCGTATCGCTGCCGCCGGGGGCCGAGTTCGACATGGACCTCGCCCAGGCGGTACGCAACCTCGCCGCGGGCAAGCGTGCCTTCGGACTCACGACGCTGTTCCGTCCCGAAGCCCGCAGCCGCCTCGCCTCGCTCACCATCGACGAACACCTGCCGGCCAGCACAGCCGACTGGCAGCACGTGGCCGACGCTCTCGCTGCGCGGGCCCGCTGGCGTGCGCTCGTCAATCGCTGGAACGCACTCGCGGTCGAGCTCGGCTTCCCGAAGGCGGCGACCGACGACGCCACCGGCATTCCGGAAGCCTCGGCGGTGATCGCGTTCATACGCAAGTCGCTGTTGCTCGTGAGCACCGAGACCCGCCTGTCGGACGCCGCGCAGGCGCTGTTTCCCGGCTGGAGCCTCGCGAGGCGCGTGCGCGAAGAGCCTGCGGTCATCCGTGGCCTCGAACGCGCGCTCGACCACTACCTCAATGCGCAGCAGCTCGCCGACGTCTGGTCGGTACGCGAACAGCTGCGCGAGGCCAGCACTGCGGGTGAGGGCGGGGTCTTCGACGAGATGCAGAAGTTCTCCGCCAGTCAGCTCGGCAATCCGGAATTAGCAGACAACGCCCTCGTCGACCGGTGGCATGCCCTCTTCGGCGCGTGGAAGCATCTGCACGGTCAGGCCGATCTGCTGGGCACGGTGCGTCGCGTGACAGACCTCATCGAGGGTTCCGGCGCACCGAAGCTCGCGGCGATCCTGCGCGCACCGTCGTCACGTCCGAACGAATCGCTGATGCCCGCCACGTGGCGCGCAGGGTGGCGCGCACGTCGGCTTGCTTCCCACCTCGCGCAGGTGGAGGCCGGTCCGCGCATCCTGGAGCTGTCCTCCCAGAGGACGGAAGTGGAGCACGACCTCACACGCGCGTACCGGCAACTGGTCGTGAAGCGTGCGTGGCTGCGCCTTGCCGAGCAGGCCACGCCGGGCGTGCGCTCCGCCTTGCAGGCTTATCTGAGCGCCGTGCAGCGAATGGGCAAGGGCGCAGGCAAGCGCGCCGCGCGCTACCGGCAGGACGCACGGGAAGCCGCGGCGCAGGCGCAGGCCGCCGTGCCGTGCTGGATCATGCCCCACTACCGCATCTCGGAATCGCTGCCGTCGCAGTTCGGCGCGTTCGACCTGGTGGTGATCGACGAAGCCTCCCAGTCCGACCTCTCCGCGCTGCCGGCGCTGCTGCGCGGCCAGCGCCTGCTGATCGTGGGCGACGACCGTCAGGTCTCGCCGGACCCCATCGGCCTCGAGGAGGACCGCATCCTTGCGCTGATGCAGCGGCACCTCGCCAGCCAGGTCCCCATCTACCGCATGCAGATGTCGCCGGAGCGCTCGATCTACGACCTCGCGCGCGTGGCCTTCGCTGCCGACAGCGTCATGCTGAAGGAGCACTTCCGCTGCGTGGCGCCCATCATCGAGTACGCCAAGCGCGAGTTCTACGGGGACGAATTGCGGCCGCTGCGCCTGCCGGCGCGATCACGCCGGCTCGACCCGCCGCTGATCGACGTGTACATCGAGGGCGCCGTGCGCACCGGCGACGTGAACCCGACGGAAGCCGACTACATCGTGGAGGAGATCGCGCGCATCACGCGGGACCCGAATCTGCGCGGGCGATCGGTGGGCGTGGTGTCGCTGCTCGGGGAAGAACAGGCGTCGGCCATCTGGGACCGTCTCGCCGATCGCCTCGGCCCGGCCGTGATGCAGGCGCACGCCATCGCGTGCGGCGACGCCAAGGCGTTTCAGGGTCGCGAACGCGACATCGTGTTCCTGTCGATGGTGGTCACGCCGGATCAGGTGGGCACACCGCTCTCGCGGGACAACTTTGCGCAGCGGTTCAACGTGGCGGCGTCCCGTGCGCGCGATCGCATGGTCCTCGTGCGCAGCGTGCAGCCGGCGCATCTTCCGGAGTCGGATCGTCTGCGGCTTGGCCTCATCTCGCATTTCGCGCACCCGTTCGCCACGCCGCCGGTGCAGGACGGATCCCTTCGCAACCGCTGCGAGACCACGCTGGAGCGCCAGCTGTTCGACTGGCTGACGTCCCGCGGCTATCGGGCCCTGCCGCGCGTGCAGGTGGGCACGTACCGCATCGACATCGTGGTGGAAGGCGCCGGCGACACGCGCATGGCGGTGGAGTGTGACGGGGACCGAAGGCTCGGGACCGCCCACTGGCTGGACGACATCCGTCGTCAGCGCGTCCTGGAGCGGGCGGGTTGGGTGTTCTGGCGCTGCTTCGCGACGCGGTTCATCCTGGATCGCGACACGGTGCTGGCAGAGCTGGAGGCCGTGCTGGCCTCCCATGGGATCCGCCCGGTGCGGGACCTGGCGGAAGAAACCGACGCTCTCACCGAACATCGGGTGGTATCGGCGTCGCGCGAAGCCGTGAAGGCCTGACCCGCCCCCTCACGCCTTCACGCCTTCACGCCTTCACGCCTTCA
>CAZEDA010000265.1:0-5313 GCA_964510915.1 uncultured Rhodocyclaceae bacterium
CTTTCATCGCTGAACTCAGCGATCCTGGGCGCATTGGACGTACAGAACATTGTTGCGGATTTGAAGAAGCTGAACCGCCATGAACGGCTCTTTATCTGTGTGGACACCTTCCTCACGGAAGCCGAAGCCGGGGGCGTCAGCCATTTCTTCTACTACGATTGCGCGGATCTCTACGATCAAGTGCTGCTCGGTCTCGAGGAGATCGGCGCCCTGAGCACGCGGGGGCAGCTGGAGCGCTACGTCAATCGTGTCTTTGGGGGCGAGGTTCCGAAGAGTGCGGCCGCCCGGCAAGGCGCCCTCGAGGCACTGAGCGCGGAAGAAGAGGAAGAAGCGGGACGCTTGGTTGCCGACCTCTCTGAAGTCGTGTCTCTGCTGGCGTCATGGGCCAGGGCGCACCACGGGCAGTTTCGGCTTCGATGAGGCCGGAATTGCGACGACGCCGTTCGGCGTTATGCTTTGCCGCCGGTAGAGGCACCGGGGAGCGCTCGCGTTGTCGCGGATGCTTCGAGTTTCCATGGGCCAAGAGCCCCATGCTCCAACGGTACCGCCGAAAGCACGCGCATCACGGCGGGTCCGATCTGAATCGCAGCGTTGCGCGCGTTTTGCTCGCGGCTCATCCAGGGCGTTCGGCTGGGCGCCGTCGCTGGTTGAGCGCGAGAGCTCGTTCGTGCGGGGACCGATTTCTCGCAGTTTGAGAAACACCAGTGAGGCGCAATGTCCGCAGGCGACTGGAAGGTTTTGTACCAAGCGACGGTCGATGGCGATCTTTCGCTTGTGAGTTACTACATCAAGGAAGGCGTCGACCCGAACTACCAGCACCCGGAGATTCTTCGCACCCTGCTCGTCACAAGCCTGATTCAAGGACACCTCGAAATCGCTCATTTTCTGCTTGATCATGGCGCGGACCCCAATCTCGTTTCTGAGCTCGATGACCTTACCCCGCTGCAAGCGGCAAAGGCGCACGGGCGCGAGGAATTCGTCACGTTGCTGAAAGGTCTCGGTGCCCGAGAGACGAGCAAACCGTTCTGGTGGCGCTGGCTACCGGTGTAGCACCCCTCAGTCCTATGCAGAGACCCGCTCTACTCGACGAATTGCCGCTCATGCCGGAGTCACTTGTCTTCGACTACGGGTACAGCCAGATAGTGGCAGCCACTTCGCAACACCTCTCGCCTGGTCCTGCTCCCGAGGCAGTTCCGGCGACCCTGAGTCGCCTTGGGCTGCGCGACGCCGACCTGGAGGCGTTCTATCGCTTCTGCGACGGCGGCGAACTTCTGCACGTTCAGCCGCATGACCCGGAAGGCCGAGGACTCTTCCTGCCGAGCGTACGGATCTACCCTCTGCAGGATCTCGAAGTCCAGACGGATGTCTTCCGGGCGTGGTTCGAGTTTGTCGAGGAAGCGGACCGACCGCCTAGCTTTTCCGGCATCGCCATTGGCGAGGCGACCGAGACGGGGAACTTCTTCGTCGCCCTCCCCGATAGCTCGTCCGTCGCGATCTACTTCTTCGATCATGACGATCCGACGCCCAACTACACACCCGTGGCCCACTCCTTCCGGGAGTTCCTCCACCTGCTGGTCACGCCGCCGTTCACGCCGCTCCTGCTCGTTTCCGGCTGCAAGAATGTTCGCGCTGCGCCGTGAGCCTTTCCCCCCCGGTCACCGCTCGCCCCAGGTTCCCGTGACCGGAAACTGCACGTACTCGAACAGGTTGTCGCTCACCTTGCGCAGTTTCGGACTGTTTTCCTTGAGGACATGCTCGCGCAGCAGCTTGCCCACGTTGAGCGAGACGCCCACGTAGGTAACGCGTGATCGCTCCTCGCCGGTCTCGAAGCCGCGGGCCTGGTAGCCCAGAGACAGTTCCAGGTATCGCACGACGTCGAGACGGTCCAACGCCTCGAAACCTTCCGCCTTGGTCACGAAGTAGTAGGTCTGTCCCGCATAGTCGCTGATGGGCTCCCAGCCGCGCCGAGTACCGTCCTGCCGGATCGACGGGCTGTAGTGGATGCGGAAGTCGAACATCCTGTCGAGCTTCGGATTGTGTTCGAGCAGGACGGCCGCCGCCGCGCCCGCGGTGTTCATCACGAAGTCCTCGGGGCCGAAGCGCCATTTCTTCGAGAAGCCGTCGATCACTTCCACGCCTGAGAGGGCGACGAAGGACGTCGTGGCGCCGAGCCAGATGGCCTTTTCGCGGGAGTGTCCCTGCGATTCCAGCCCCCAGGTGAGGAGCCGGGCCCCCGCGTAGGTGAACATGTAGTGGCCGAGCTTGTCGTGGCCTCCGTGCTGGGTGTCGCGTCCGAACCAGCCCTCGCGCTCGACCTTGAAGCCCCCGCCGAACCCGTCGCCCCACCAGCTCGTCAGCCCGTACAGGTAAGTGGCGCCAACGCCCGTCCCGATCAGCCAGCGGGTGCGGCGGTCGAGTTCCTCCTGGTCAGCGCGGACTCCCGACTGAAGGGCTCGCGCGGTGTCGTCACCGGCCCGCGACTGCGGTGCCGTCAGCAGCATGGCGAGCGCAGTCAGCGCTACGGACAAGTACATGGGCATAGAGGCGCTCCAACGTCACCCGGGCCGCTGAGACAGCGCCCGAAGCGCCGGGAATCTGCCACCCGGTGTTGTGTCGCGGCAAGACGGTTGCCCGAAGCGATCACTCGAAAATCCCGTGGGCCGCTCTCCGGGACGGGCGACGCGCCCAGTGGCACCGCGCCGTGGCGGGTTACGGCATGTGCGGGACTCCCGGTTCAACTGCCGCGCCGACGCTGCTGCTTCGGCCGTCAGCCCGAAAGGTCAACCCATAGCAACGACCGGGAATAATTCCCGGCAGCGTCCGGATGCCTCCAAGACCGCCAGATCGCCATAACTGGTGAAGCATCCCGGCCGGGGATAGCCAGCCAATTCCGGCAGCGTTACTCTGTTGCGGAAGATGGTCGCAACACTCGGGGTGCCTCGAGGCCCCGCGACTTTGCGGTGGTGGCTGGTGGCACGGGCTTGGGGGGTACCTCGATGGCAGCTTTGAGAAGCACGCCGGGTATACAGAATAGGACTTGCGATCCCGCTTCCTCAAGGAATGCGAAAACGTTAGACCGTCTTGAGAAAACTCTCGGATACGGCTTGGCCACTGCGGCGACTTTCGCAATACCGATGCGCGGCTAGTCGGAGATCATCCGACCGTATTCACGTGCACCTGACCTGCATCGAAGAACAGGAATCCGCGGAGGGTGGGGAGCAATCCAGCGAAGGCATACAACTCAGGAGACCATATGGATTCGGATAGTGATCCGCCATCTCGAAGCTCACGACACCCTTTCAGTAAAGTTCGGAAGCTTCTCGGCGTTGGAGCGCGAGATCGAGCGGAGGGCGGCGCCCCTGCGACGAAGTCGCCTCCCCCCGATGATTCACGCTCCCGGCCGAACACCATCATGATCGAAACGGGCGCCGGCAAGCTGGAACTCTCCCCCGCAACCGAGGATGAGATCAAGTCGTTCGCGGCCCGGTGGCCAATGGGGGTTGGCATAGCGGGAGACGACGGGCCCAATTACCTGACTTTCCAGGTTGGCGAGGAAGAGGCGTATGGACTCAAGATGCAGCCGCCCGACACAGATGAGCGCACCGCCACGCTCATGTACTTTCAGAATCTGATCGTGATCGCATCCGCTCTGCCGGCGTACCTGGAGCGCAAACACCGCGGCATCGTGCTGCCGTGCGTCTATCTGAAGCAGAAGAGCAACGATCGATTTGAATCCGGTATTGCGTTCTTCGTCGGCCCGGACCCAGCCAGCCGTACGCCCGCATTGAAAGAGGCCGAAGTTCTGTACGACGAACCGTTGGGCGATGGCGCATCCAAGATGCTTCTTGACTTCATTGATGCCATCTTGAAGGCCGGCGCGCAACTCAAGGCGCCCATGGGCCCATTCATTGGATTCGACGTTCGCCCCCGGTTAGCACTCGGGAATCTTGGTATGCCCTTCCTGGTGCACGGGAGCCAAGTGGTCGCGATTCAGTTTCCGTTGCGTCCGGAGCATCCGTTCTGGGAGTACGTCGTGCGGGCCGGCTTCGCCAAGCTTCCGTATGCGCCCATGAGGCCCGGTGCGGCTCCCGGCCCGCCCAATGTTCCGCATTCGTGGCAGGCGCGGGTACGGATCCTGACCCAGCGACTTAGGGACCGCGAACGACAATAGTTCCCAGATGCGTCACAGCACAGAAAAGCCGCACAGTGCGCTCGCCCATCGAAGTCGACGACCACATCACGAAGGGGCGGGTGGCAACCGCGGATTCCGCCTGCGCAAGGTTCCACCGGGTTTGCCCTTCACGCTGGTATCGCGACATCGTCAATGACTCTTTCCGCTGAAATGACGCCCGCTCCGCACACTCCCTTTCCTGCACCGGAAGCGCTACGGCCGGCGCCGCCTGCTTCCGACCTCAGGCGCACTCGACCGACGGGCGGCGTGGGGAACCGCGCATGAGCCGCACCTGCGACGCACGACTGGTTTCCGTGATTCTGTCATCGCTTCTATCGATACCGAGCATCGTCGCTGCAGGTGAGAAGGCCGACGACACTGGCGTGTTTGCCTGGACAAAGAGTGTCGGGTTCTCGTACCCGCTGGTGGCCTCTTTGTCTGGTGGGATTCATGCACCATCTCGCTTCGATGCTTTTGGCTTTCAGGGAAACGTTGACCTTGGCATTGGCGGAGGCATGGTGTCCGGCGGCGTGTATGTCCCTGTTGGCGGCCACAAGCCGTACACCCTGACTGCATTCACCGTCAAGGTCGCGGTTCTGCGAACCTGGCTTGTCGACTTGGGACCCGACATGAATCGCACCTACACAGGAGCGGTCATCGAGCAATTCTCTGCTGGCGGCGGGATGGGAGCGAAAATCGGGCTTGGGTACTTCCGGAGCAATGAGCCCGCACTGTCGTCCACGGACGGATTCCTTTACTTTTATGTCGGTCTCGGTCTCTAGCGTTGACAGCGCTACACTGTTGCGGAAGATGACGGTGCCGCGCGCCCCCCAAGCTTGGGAAGGCTACGGTAGCTGCGCGAGGCACGGCGTTCGAAGGATGACTCGGCATCCGCTGTGGGACGCGTGCCGGCTTCGTGCGACAAACAACTTGGAGTTCCGGGTCTTGTTTTCGGATCGACCGTACGTTAGCGCTCCCTGGGGTTGAACGATGAGACTCCGGGCCACCCATCGGAGGGAAGAGGCTGTGTCGGTTGCGGTCGTGGCGCTGTGTTTGCACGTCCTTGAGGGCGTGACGCCCGAAGCCGCTTTGGCGATCAACAAAGAACTGAACGCCCTTGGCCCGAACGGCTGGTGGTTCTT
>CAZEDA010000266.1:0-5271 GCA_964510915.1 uncultured Rhodocyclaceae bacterium
GGCACGACCGCCAGGGCGACGAAGACCAGCACGTACCGGAGCCTGAGGCTCAGCTGGAGGCTGCGTCGTCGCGGAGTCGGATTCGCGGTGGTGCTTTTCAAGGCCGGGGGGTCGGGAGGCTGTCAGCTCCATAACGGCGAACCGCGCCCGGCCTTGAGCAGACCCTGCGGCAGACGGCTACACGGCAGGGAGGGACTTGTGGGTGCCGTCACAGAACGGCGCCGTGGCGGACCGCTTGCACCCGCAGAGCCATTTGCGTTCGGGTGCGGTCAGCGTGAACTTCGTGGGGAGGAACTCGCCGCCCTTGTGGGAACCATCGCAGAAGGGTTGTCTCGCGGAGAGTCCGCACGCGCACCACCAGTAATCACCGGCAGCGAGGTCGAGGGGATAGGGCGCGTTCTGGGGACAGGCGGGATCGGCCATGGGAACTCCTGTTGGAAGAGCGGGGAAGATCGGATTGCCGGCACAAGGGAGACAGGACCCCGGGCAGGAGTCCCGGAGTTTGCCAGCATCGCAGGCCGGGAATTCAACCGGGACCGGACCATTGCGCAGGCAGCGGCAGGCCGGCGACGAGCCTGCCCGCTTCGGGGTCATCCAGGAGGGCGCGCAAGTCCTCGGGCCGGTCGATGTCCCACCGTGTGGCGACGTCCGCCACCCGCCACCCGATGGCTGCCATCCTGGCGCGGGTTTCGGCCAGCACCGCGGACGTGCTCCACGACACACCGTCGAAGATGGCGGGATCGGCACGCCGGACGCCGATCAGCCAGTAACCGCCGTCACGGGCCGGGCCCAGGACAGCATCGGCGCCGGCGTCGAGCGCAGCCGCCGCGGCGCGCAGGTCGTCGCCGGTCATGGCGGGAATATCAGTGCCGACGAGGATCGCGCTGTCGTGGTCGGCCAGTGCGGCATCCAGTGCTTCCCGCATTCGCTCGCCCAGGTCTCCGGCAGCCTGGGGCCGCAAGGTCACACCGTGCAGGCGCCGGCACAGGGCGAAGAACTCATGGTGGATGTCCGGCGCGCAGCACAAGGTCACCGAGGAGAACCCGGCGTCAGTCACGGTGCGCAGCGTGTGCCGGGCCAGACGCGCGGCGAGGACCGCAGCCCCTCCGGGGCCGAGCACGTCCTGGAGGCGTGTCTTCACCGCACCCGGTACAGGCGCCTTGGCGAAGACCAGAACGGCGGTACTCATCCGGGGATTCCGCGCGTCGGCGCGGCGTCGTCACTGCGTCCGATAGCGCAGCGCATTGATGAGGAAGTTGGTCATGTCGACCTCCGTCAGCGCACGGTCCGTCAGGTGCACGAACATGTTCGCCCGGATTCGCACGAGCCGCTCGATCAGCTCGTCGCGCGGCAGCCCGGAATCGAGAATCGCGAGGGGATGCACGGCTTCCTGGCTGTCGACGTCCTGCTCGAGCACCACGAGTCGTGCCCGCAGTTCTTCGTCGGCGATCTTCCGGGGCCCGGGAAAGTGGACGAGCGACGCCCGCCATTGCTCCAGCCCCTGCTTCTCGATCGAAGGGCGAACGCGTCCGAAGGCCTCGCGGGCATCGGCATCGAGCCTCGAAGGGTCGATCGCCAGCACGGCGGCGCGGCCGTCGGGCCCGCCGGTGCGCATCATGAAGTCGATGAGCCGCGCGAGGGTCGCGTGGTCACCGGCCGTCGACGCCGCCGCGACCTCCGGCACGCTCGCGGGCGAGCCGATCCACGAGAGCACTTCCACGGTGCGGGCCGCGGTCTGCGGCACCGCGAGGAAGGGACGCAGATGCTCCTCGGCGCCCTCGCCATATACGCCGTAGAGAAACACGCACTGCATCGCGGGCTCGAGCTGCAACGCGACTTCCTCGATGAAGGCGGGTCGCTTGCCGGACAGAAAGACGCGGTCGATCCAGGGGAGCACACCGGCGTCCCGGTCTCGCGCCGCTTCGTGCGTCAGCCGGAACAGCACGTTGGGATCGAGCCCCGTCCCCCGGAGGTCGACGGTGTACAGGGCCTGGATGGCTTCCTTTCTTGCGCCGGCATCGCCGGAGCGCGCGAGCCAGGTGGCCAGACCCAGGATCACCGCGTTGCGGCGCGGCGTGGCAGCGGACTCCGCGCGGAGCCTCTCCCGCACGAGCGGCAGTGCCGCTGCCCGCTGCTCTTCGATGGGTTTCCAGCCCTCCGACACCGCGGAGACGGATTCGGTGCCGAGTCTTTCCACCTGTGCGTCGACCAGTGTCTCGACCGAGGTCTGGGCCCACGCGGGCGCGGCGAGCAGGATGGACACGAACGTCAGGCCGGCGGCGATCCGCCGGGCGGGCTCACCCCGAAGCATCCCTGCCCATGTCCGACTGCGGTGGCCGCGCGACTCGCGCGCGCCTTGCGACTCTTCCCTCGTCATCGTTCCTTCCTCCGTTGCGCAGTCGCCACCGGAGCGGGGCGGGAGCGGTATTGTGCCGAGAGCGTATCCGGATTCGCCCCGAGAAAGAAGGCGGCGCGCAGGCGCCACATGAGCAGGATGGTGCGCCAGGCGCCGTTTTCGTCCCAGCGCCGTCCCGACGTGACGACCCGCGCACCGAGATTGGCCGGTCGTCCCAGGCGGCGCAGAGAACGGGACAGCGCAATGTCCTCCATGAGCGCGATGGGCGGAAACCCGCCGGCTGCCTCGAACGCCGTCCGGGTCACGAACATCGCCTGGTCGCCGGTGGCGATCCCCGTGAGCCGCGAGCGCAGATTCATCATCGCCGCCACCACCGGCAGCATCGCGGAACGACCCGCGATACGCACGTCGAACCGCCCCCACGAACGCCCCCCGCCGGCCAGCGCCTCGCGGATCAGGAGATCGGCGCTGTCGGGCAGCCGCGTGTCCGCGTGGAGAAACAGCAGGACGCTGCCGCGCGCAGCGGCGGCCCCCGCATTCATCTGCAAGGATCGCCCGCGGGGAGAGGACAGGACCTTGTCGCAAAGCGGGGTCGCGAGCGCGACCGTGTCATCCCGGCTGCCGCCGTCCACGACGATGATCTCGCAGCCCCGGGCCCGCAGCGGCTGCAGCGGGGCGAGCGCAATCGCGATGCCGGCGGCCTCGTCGAGCGCGGGCATGACGACGGAAAGCCAGGGCTCGGCGGGCGTCTCGGTCATGATGCGCGAGCCTACACGATGGGCGTATGCTCGACGCGTATGCGTCCGGACCTGGAGGAATTCCCATGCTGAAGATCGAGAAGCACCGGCTGGTGGGTGACAAGGTGACCCACCGGGACACCCCGAATGTCGGCGGAGCGCTCGCCCCGCGGGTGCTCGTGTTCCACTACACCGCAGGCCGTTCCGCGGCGAGTTCCGTGGAATCGCTTTGCACACGCAAGCCGTCCGGCAACGCCTCTGCGCACATCGTGCTCGGACGCGACGGCGCCATCGTGCAGCTCGCGCCGTTCAACGTGGTGACGTGGCACGCCGGGCAGAGCCAGTGGAACGGCCTCGTCGGCCTCAACCAGTACTCGATCGGCATCGAGATGGACAACGCGGGCCCCATGAACCGCGTGGGCACGAACTTCGTGGCGTGGTTCGGCAAGACCTATCCCGAGAACGAAGTGATGCTCGCAGAGCACAAGAACGGCGGCGGCGTGCGCGGCTGGCACGCCTACACCGAGGCCCAGATCGAGCGCGCGCTGGAACTCGCCCAGCTGCTCGCCGAGGAGTACGGGCTGGAGGACATCGTCGGTCACGACGACATCGCCCCCGGCCGCAAGCAGGACCCGGGGCCCGCCTTCCCGCTCGCTTCGATCCGGACCCGGTCGCTCGGGCGCGACCATGACACCGAGCCCCGATACGAAGTGACGGCGTCGTCCCTCAACATCCGCAAGGGTCCCGACGCGTCCTTCGAGCCGGTCGCGCCGGCGCTCAAGAAGGGAACGGTGGTCATGATGCTCGAGCAGGGGAACCGCTGGAGCAAGGTGGAAGTGGACGGGCCGACCGACATCGAGGGATGGGTCAACAACGCCTTCATCCAGAAACTGCCGGACGCCGCGCCGCGCGGGCTCGTCGCCCCCAGGGCCGCTGCGAAGCGCGCGCCGGCCAGCCGGGCCGCGCCGAAGAAGCCCGCCGCGAAGGCCAGCTCGCGACGGAAGTAGTCCTTCAGCCCTTCAGATTCGTATCCGGCACGCGGCTGGCGGCGAAGGCGGAAAGCGCCGCCACCGCCGCGGCGACCAGGAACGCGGTGTGGAACGCGGGCAGGAAGGTCTCGGGTGAGGCGTTGCGTACGTGCTCGGACAGATGCGCGAGGTCGGTCTGCGGCATCAGCGCGAACACCAGTGCACCGAAGAGCGCCGTGCCGGTCGCCGCACCGAGCGAACGGGACAGCGAGACGATGGACGTCGCGGCGCCGAGCCGTTCGCGCCCGGCGACCGTCTGCACGGTGACCTGCATCGTGGGCATCACGGTGCCGAACCCCAGTCCCACCATGAAACCCAGCGCGGCCACCGCGCCCGGGCTTGCGGAACTGAGCCCGAGCGCCACGAGGGCGACGCTCGACAATCCCATCCCCGTGACCGGCACCCACCGCGGCTTGCCCGTGCGCGCCACGATGCGCCCGCTGGTCGTGGACCCGGTCACCATGCCCAGCGTCATCGGCAGGATCAGCAGGCCCGCCGTGGCGGCCGAAGTCTGGTAGCCGATCTGCAGATACACCGGCAGGAAGAAGATCATCGCGAACATGCAGGCCGCGAACAGCATCGTCGTGATCGCGCAGAACGTGATCGCGGGCAGCCGCAGCAGTTCCAGCGGCAGGAAGGGATGGCTCTGGCGGCGCTCGTAGACCACCAGTACGAACAACAGCAAGGCGCTGCCGATGCCGAGGGCCAGACTCGTGGGCGACGACCACGCGAACCGATGCCCGCCAGAAGATAGCCAGAACAACGTGGCGACGATCGCGCCGGCGAACAGGAAGATGCCGGCGAAGTCATGGCTCGCATCGGAGGGCTTGGGCTTCACGGCCGGCAGCGTGAGCAGCCGCCAGACCGCCAGCACCGCGAGCGGCAGATTGACGAGAAACAGCCAGCGCCAGCTGCCGTGGGAGACGACGAGCCCGCCCACCACCGGACCGCCGACGCTGGCGAGGCTGAACATCGCCGCGAAGTATCCCTGGAAACGCGCGCGCTCCCGCGGCAGGACCAGCTCGCCGATCAGCGCCTGCGACAGCGTCATGAGGCCACCCCCGCCGATGCCCTGCAGCACCCTCGCCATGATCAGCATCGACAGCGACTGCGATGCCGCACACGCCACCGAACCGACCGTGAAGATGCC
>CAZEDA010000267.1:0-5249 GCA_964510915.1 uncultured Rhodocyclaceae bacterium
CGGGCATCGCATCGGTCACCAGCGCGAGCGGACCGTGCTTCAGTTCGCCGGCCGGATAGGCCTCGGCGTGGATGTAGCTGATCTCCTTCAGCTTGAGCGCCCCTTCCAGGGCGATCGGGTAGTGCAGGCCCCGGCCGAGGAACAGCGCGTTCTCCTTGCGGGCGAAGGTTTCGCTCCACGCGATGATGTGCGGCTCCAGCGCCAGCACGCTCGCGATGGCGGCGGGCAGATGGCGCAGCGCACGGATCGCGTCGTGTTCCTGTTCGGCGTTCAGGCGGCCCCGGGCTTTCGCGAGGGAGAGGGTGAGGAGGTACAGGCCGACGAGCTGTGTCGTGAAGGCCTTGGTGGAAGCCACACCGATCTCGGCGCCGGCGCGGGTGAGGAAGTGCATGCCCGTCTCGCGCACCATCGCGCTCGTGGCCACGTTGCACACGGCCAGCGTGTGATTCATCCCGAGGGACTTGGCGTGCTTCAGCGCGGCCATGGTGTCGGCGGTCTCGCCGGACTGCGAAATGACGACGGCCAGCGCCTTCGGGTTGGGCACCGACGTGCGGTAGCGGTACTCGCTCGCGATCTCGACGGTGGTCGGGATGCCGGCGATGGATTCGAGCCAGTAGCGCGCGACGCAGCCTGCGTAGTAGCTGGTGCCGCAGGCCATGATCAGCACGCTGTCGACCTTCGGGAACACCGCTGCCGCTTCGTCGCCGAACAGATCGGGGCCGATGCCGCCCACCTGTTCGATGGTGTCGCTGATGGCGCGGGGCTGCTCGAAGATCTCCTTCTGCATGTAGTGGCGGTAGGGGCCCAGCTCGATGGCACCGGAGTAGGCCTGCACCACGCGGGCTTCCCGCTCGACGGCCGCGCCGCTGCGGTCGTACACGCGCACGCCTTCGCGCGTAAGGTCGGCGACATCGCCTTCTTCCAGATAGATGATCCGGTCGGTCGTGCCGGCGAGCGCCATGGCGTCGGAAGCGAGGAAGTTCTCGCCGTTGCCCAGGCCCACGACGAGCGGCGAGCCGAAGCGCGCGGCCACGACGCGGTGGGGCTCCTGCTTGGCGAACACGCCGATGGCGTAGGCGCCCTGGAAGCGCGCGACGGCCTTCTGCACGGCTTCGAGCAGGTTGCCCTTGTAGTAGTGGTGGACCAGATGCGCCGCGACTTCGGTGTCGGTCTCGGACTCGAACACGTAGCCCGCCGCCTTGAGTTCGGTGCGAAGCTCTTCGTAGTTCTCGATGATCCCGTTGTGGACGATCGCGATCTCGTTGCGCGAGAAATGCGGGTGGGCATTCGTCGTGACCGGCGCGCCGTGCGTGGCCCAGCGCGTGTGCGAGATGCCGGTCATGCCTTCGAGCTTGTCGGCTTCCACCTGGGAGGCGAGATCCGCCACGCGCGACGTGGTGCGGGCTCGGGTGAGGCCGCCGCGATGGACGGCTACGCCGCACGAGTCATAGCCGCGGTACTCCAGACGCCGCAGACCTTCGACCAGGACGGGAACGATGTTACGACTGGCGACTGCACCCACGATTCCGCACATGTTTCGACTACCGTATGAGAGTGACTGGAACGGACGGCCCTGCGGCCGCCGTCAGGAATTCTTCGGCGCCTTCACCGGCCGCTTCCAGCCGGAGATGGTCGTCTGCTTGGCCCGCGAGATGGTGAGCTCGCCGGGCGGGGCATCCTTGGTGAGCGTCGTGCCGGCACCGAGCGTCGCACCCTTGCCCACCCGCACGGGGGCGACGAGCTGAGTGTCGGAGCCGATGAAGGCGTCGTCCTCGATGATGGTCTTGTACTTGTTCGCACCGTCGTAGTTGCAGGTGATGGTGCCGGCGCCCACGTTCACGTTGCGCCCGATCTCGCTGTCGCCGAGATACGCGAGGTGGTTGGCCTTGGAGCCCTTGCCCAGCCGGCTCGCCTTGATCTCCACGAAGTTGCCCACGTGGACGTCCTCGTCCAGTTCGGTGCCGGGGCGCAGTCGCGCATACGGGCCGATTCTCGCGTCCGGGCCGACCTTGGCGTCCTCGAAATGCGAGTAGGCCTGGATCTTCGAGCCGGCGGCGATGCTGGTGTTCTTCACCACGCAGTAAGGGCCGATCACCGCGCCTTCCCCGATGCTCACGTTGCCTTCGAACACGCAGCCCACGTCGATGGACACGTCGCGCTCGCAGGTGAGAGTGCCGCGGACGTCGATCCGTTCGGGGTCGGCCAGCGTGACGCCACCGGCCATGAGGTTCTCGGCGATCTCGCGCTGATGCACCCGTTCGAGCTGGGCCAGCTGCGAGCGGCTGTTCACGCCCATCACTTCCCACTCGGTGTCGGGGTTCACGGTGCGGATCGGGCGACCCACTGCCGCGGCCATGCCGATCACGTCGGTCAGGTAGTACTCGCCCTGGGCGTTGTCGTTGCGCAGGGACTGGATCCAGTCGTGCATCCACGCGCTGGGCAGCGCGATGATGCCGGTATTGATCTCGCGGATGGCCTTGGTGGGAGCATCGGCGTCCTTTTCTTCCACGATGGCTTTCACGGCGCCGCTGGCGTCGCGGACGATCCGCCCGTAGCCGGTGGGGTCATCGAGCACGACCGTGAGGACGCACAGCGCGTCCTGAGCGGCTTCGGCCACCTTGCGGATGGTCGAGGCGCGGATCAGCGGTACGTCGCCATACAGCACCAGGGTCACTCCGGAGGCGGCGAGAACCGGCAGGGCCTTACGTACGGCGTCACCGGTCCCGAGCTGAGGCTCCTGGATCACGAACGTGGCGCCGGAGTTTGCGAACGCCTGAGGTACCGCTTCGCCGCCGTGGCCGTACACCACCGCGATCCGCGACGCGGACAGGGCCTTCGCGGCATCGACCACGTGGCCGAGCAGGGACTTGCCGGCGAGCGGATGGAGCACCTTGGGCAGCGCGCTCTTCATGCGCGTGCCTTTGCCGGCAGCGAGGATCACAACTTGCAGATCTGTCATGGGATCGGGCTCGTGTCGTGTTGCGGGAACACGCAGGTCGGGGAACGCGAACCGGCTGCGCCGCCCCTCCGGTCGGGCGCAACCGGGGAGGGCTGCCGTGCGGTGGCCGTCCGGTCGAAGCTCCCGGAGGCTGCGGCTTCGCCCCTCAGGGACGGGGCCTGCCGCCCGCGGATTGACCCTTCCGGGCAGCACGTTGCATGCCAAAGCAGCAGCCCGGCCGGCCGCCCGCCTCGTATGCCCATTGGATCAGGGCTTCCTGTACCCCCATGGCATTGCGCGCATTCGGGTGATTGACGAGTCCCACTGCCACCAGCATGCGGCCGTCCGGGCCGTGCACGTATCCCGCCATGGCCCGCACGTTCTCCAGATAGCCGGTCTTCAAGTGCGCACGGCCCGCGAATGCCGCCTTGTTGAACCAGCGGCGCAAAGTGCCGTCGACACCCGCGATGGGAAAGGAAGAGATGAACTCCGGCCCCACCGGCAGCGAGGCCGCCGTGGAAAGGATCCGTGCGAGTGTCATTGCCGACACCCGCGCATTTCGCGAGAGCCCGGCGCCATTCTCCACATACAGCTCTGGCGCCGTGATGCCGGCGCGCTGCAGTGACGCAGCGACTGCGGCCCGGGCGGACTCGAGGCTGCCGGTGCCGGATGCAGCGCGGCCGAGTGTGAGGAACAGGTGCCGGGCCATCACGTTGTTGCTGTGCTTGTTGATCTCGCGCATGGCCTCCAGCAGCGGGCCCGATTCGAGGGACGTCACGAGCTTTGCCGCGGCATCGGCACTGCCCACTCTCACCGTGCCGGTGACAGTGCCGCCGAGTCCTCGCCACAGATGATCGAACAGCGCACGGTTGTAGTCGTTGGGCGGCAGAAGGGTGAAGAACTTCACCTGCTCGCCGCAGCTTGCCGGGTAGCGGCCCTCGAAGGTGAGCGTGAGCTTCGTCATGTCGGCGACGGCATCCTCCGGCCAGCCGTCGCAGGGGGCATCGGCCCATTCCAGCCGATTGACGATGCCGAACTCCGGCAGAGGCGGTTCCGCGAGAATTCTCACCGAGCGCGTCTCGGCGTCGGGCACGAAGGTGAGCCGGACGGAGCGGAAGTTCACGAGCAGGGCGTCAGGCCCGGCGTTGTAGGGTCTGGTGGGGCGGCCGTCGAACAGGCCGGGATCGATATCCGGCTCGGCGAAGTACGCGCGATCGAGCAGCACGTCCCCCGCGATGTCGCGGATGCCGCGTGCGCGTACATCCCGAAGAAGCATCCAGAACTTCTCCATCGACAGCATCGGATCGCCGCCGCCCTTGATGACGAGGTTGCCCTGCAGTCGGCCTCCCACCACCGGACCGGTCGCATACACCTCCGTCCGCCAGGTGTAGGCGGGCCCGAGTGTCTCCAGTCCGGCGAACGTGGTGACCACCTTCATCACCGATGCCGGGTTCATCGCGACTTCCGCATTGCGGGCGAGCAGCACCTGCCCGTCCAGCGTCATTACCAGCGCGGCGTAAGAGGCTTCCGGAATCGCAGCGGCCTTCAGCGCGGCCTTGATCGTTGGCGGCAGAGGGGTGTCCGCCAAGACGGACATCGAGAACAGCGTGAGCGCGGCGAACGCGCCCGCCAGAATGGAACGAACGGACTCAAACATCGAAGGTGTCACCCACTTCCGGAAGGCGTACGTCGGGCCAGGCGAGTTCCTTCGCGATCACATCCGCGAACACCTGGCGCGTGGAACGCTCGCCGTGCACGAGAAAGGTCTGCCGCGGCGGACGCTTCAGTCCGCGCAGCCAGCCCAGCAACGCGGCCTGATCGCCATGCGCGGACAGGCCGCCGATGGTGTGGATGCGTGCGCGGACAGCCACTTCGTCGCCGAACAGGCGGACCGTGGTTGCGCCATCCACGAGCCGACGGCCGAGCGTGCCCCCGGCCTGGAATCCGACGATGATCACCGCACATTCCGCGCGCGGCAGGTTGTGGCGCAGGTGATACTTGATGCGGCCTGCCTCGCACATGCCGCTGGCGGAGATGATGACCGCGCCCGACCGGATGCTGTTGAGCGCGATGGAATCCTCCACTTCCTGCACGAAGCGGACGGACGGCTTGCCGCCGCCGTTGCGCAGCCATGCCATGGTCTCGGTCGCTTCGGGTTCCAGCGTGCCGAGATGTTCGAGGGTCACGCGAGTGGCGGCAAGCGCCATGGGCGAGTCGACATAGATGTCGATCTCCGGGATGCGCTTCTCGCGGTAGAGCTGCAGCAGCAGGTAGACGATGTCCTGCGTGCGGCCCACGGCGAACGCCGGGA
>CAZEDA010000268.1:0-5241 GCA_964510915.1 uncultured Rhodocyclaceae bacterium
GCGGCATCCGGAACCTGATTCTCACCGGCATCACCACCGACGTCTGCGTGCACACCACGATGCGCGAGGCGAACGACCGCGGCTTCGAATGCCTGATGCTCGAGGACTGCACCGGCGCCACCGACTACGGCAACTACCTCGCCGCCATCAAGATGATCAAGATGCAGGGCGGCGTGTTCGGGGCGGTCGCCCCCTCCGAAGCCCTGTTGCGGACCCTCGCATGACGCTCCTGCCCGGCGCCATCCCGCCCCCGCAGGGCGCGCTCGAAGTCCAGATGCTGGGCATCACGAAGCGCTTCGGCGCCTTCACGGCGCTGGACGACGTGAGCCTGCACGTGCGCGGCGGGTCGTTCCACGCGCTGCTGGGCGAGAACGGCGCGGGCAAGAGCACGCTGGTGAAATGTCTGGTCGGCTACCACCCGCCGGATCAGGGTCAGATCCTCGTCGGCGGTCGCGAACACGACATCCGCACGCCTCACGATGCGCACGCGCTGGGTGTCGGGATGGTCTACCAGCACTTCACGCTGGTCCCCAGCATGACCGTCGCCGAGAACCTCGTGATGGCGCGGGACGAGGTGCCGGCTGTCATCCGCTGGCGTGAGGAACGCGAACGCCTGCACGCCTTCCTGAAGACCGTGCCGTTCAAGCTCGAACTCGACGCGCCGGTGTCGAGTCTTGCGGCCGGCGAGAAGCAGAAGGTCGAGATCGTGAAGCTGCTCTATCTCCAGCGGCGCTTCATGATCCTCGACGAACCGACTTCCGTGCTCACCCCGCAGGAAGCCGACGAGATGCTCGGCATGCTGCGCGACATGGTCCGCGAGGGCCGCATCTCCGTGCTGGTCATCACGCACAAGTTCCGCGAGGTGATGGCCTTCGCCGACCGCGTGTCGGTCCTGCGGCGCGGACGTCTCGCGGGCGAGGGCGAAGTGGCCGACCTCGACCCGGAACGTCTCGCCGAGATGATGATCGGGCGACGCGAAGCCGGCGCGACGCCCTCACGGCGCGTAGCCGGCAACGGCAAGGGTGACGTGAGGCTCGCGATCCGCGGCCTCACGGTGAACGACGACGCGGGCATGAAGGCAGTCGACGTCGAACGCCTGGAGGTACGCGGCGGCGAGATCGTCGGCATCGCCGGCGTCTCCGGCAACGGTCAGCGGCAACTCGTGGAGGCGCTCGTCGGCCAGCGCCCCCGTGAGGGCGGCGAGGTCCACGTTCACGGCGAGCCGTTCGCCGCACGACGCAGCGAGATGCGCCGCCACCGCGTGTTCGCCCTGCCCGAGGAGCCGCTGCGCAACGCCTGCGTTCCCGGCCTTTCCGTCGCGGAGAACATGGCGCTGCGACGCTTCGACCGCGCGCCGCTCTCGCGCGGCAGCTGGGTCAACTGGGGCACGTTGCGCCGCGAAGCCGTCCGCCTCATCGGCGAGTACCAGGTGAAGACCCGCGGCCCGCTCGCGCCGATCCGCACGCTGTCCGGCGGCAACGTGCAGCGCGCCGTGCTTGCGCGCGAACTCTCGGAGGAAGTCTCGGTGCTGATCGTCGCCAATCCGGTGTTCGGCCTCGACTTCGCCGCCGTGGCCGACATCCACGATCGCATCCTCGCCGCGCGGGACCGGGGCGCGGCGGTCCTGCTCGTGAGCGAGGATCTCGACGAGCTTCTGGAACTGTCCGACCGCATCGTCGTGATGTTCGACGGACACCTCGTGCACGAGACGCCGATCGATGCGGTCGACACGGGCGTCATCGGCCGCGCCATGGCCGGTCATGTCTCGGCGCCCGCCCACTGAGCCGGAGGAGAACCGCATGCCCGTCACCGTCCCGCACGCGAAACCCTACGCCTTCGAGTTCGATCCGGCCACGACGGCGCTCGTGGTGATCGACATGCAGCGCGACTTCATCGAGCCCGGCGGATTCGGCGAGGTGCTCGGCAACGATGTGCGGCGTCTCGCAGCCATCGTCCCCACGGTCGCGCGCCTGCTCGCCGCGTGTCGCGGCGCGGGCATGACCGTCGTGCATACGCGCGAGTCTCACCGCCCCGATCTCGCCGACTGTCCCGACGCCAAGCGATCGCGGGGCAAGCCGCGTCTTCGCATCGGCGACGAGGGCCCCATGGGCCGCATCCTGGTTGCCGGCGAGCCGGGCAATGCCATCCTTCCGGCCGTCGCGCCTGTCGCCGGGGAGATCGAGATCGACAAGCCGGGCAAGGGCGCCTTCTACGCCACGCCGCTGGGCGACATACTGCGTCTCCGGAAGATCGAGCGGCTGCTGTTCGCCGGCGTCACCACGGAAGTGTGCGTGCAGACGACGATGCGCGAGGCCAACGACCGCGGCTACGACTGCCTGCTGGTGGAGGACGCCACGGAGAGTTACTTCCCGGAATTCAAAAGCGCTACCATCGAAATGATCCGGGCCCAGGGCGGCATCGTCGGCTGGACCGCCACGTGCGCCGAGGTCGAGTCGGCACTCGGCTCTGTAGTGAAGTGAAGGGCCGTTGAAAGGACAACAGGGCCTGTCGAAAGGCACCGGGAGGGGAAGCGGATGGCACAACTCGCGCGGGACGATGTGACGGTGGACGACGTGCGCAGCTACGTGGAAGCCGCGTGCTCAGCGCAGGGGATGTCATTGAGCGGTGAGGAACTCGAACGGGTCGCGGAGGTGTTTGCCCGCAACGCCCGCGTCGCCGGGCTGGTAGTGGGGCTCGATCTGCCGGAACTCCAGGACCCCGCGGCCATGCTGAGGCTCGACTGACATGCAGCGCGCGCTGGAGATCGCCGAACAGGTCCGCTCGGGCACTCGCACCGCCCGCGACATCGTCGAAGCCGCGCTGACGCGCATCGGCGATACCGATGCCGCCTACAACTGCTTCACCACGGTCACCTTCGATCGCGCTCGCCGCGAGGCCGAATCGGTGGATGCCGCGCGCCGCGCCGGTCGCCCGCTGGGCCCGCTCGCAGGCGTGCCGTTCGCGGTCAAGAATCTCTTCGACGTGGAAGGGCTGCCCACCGTTGCCGGGACCCGCACCCGCAGCCTGTCCGCGCCGGCCGCGGCCGACGCCGAACTGGTGTCGAGGCTGACGGCCGCGGGCGCCGTGCTGGTGGGCACGCTCAACATGGACGCGTACGCCTACGGCTTCACGACCGAGAACACCGCGTACGGCGTCACGCGCAACCCGCACGACCGCAACCGCATCGCCGGCGGCTCGTCGGGAGGCTCCGCCGCGGCGCTCGCCGCCGGGATGGTGCCGCTCTCGCTCGGATCCGACACCAACGGCTCGATCCGCGTGCCCGCGTCGCTGTGCGGCGTGTTCGGCATCAAGCCGACTTTCGGACGACTCACCCGAACCGGCAGCTACCCGTTCGTGGCGAATCTCGATCACCTGGGACCTTTCGCGACCACGACCGCCGATCTCGCGACCGCCTATGACGCGATGCAGGGTCCCGACCCCGCCGATCCGGCCTGCTCGCGTCGTGCGGCGGAACCCACCACCAGTCAGTTGTCGCGAGGACTCGGCGAATTGCGCGTGGCCCGTCTCGTCGGCTACTTCGACCAGTGGGCCTCGGACCCCGCCCGGGCGGCGGCAGTCAAGGCTGCCGAGGGCCTGGGTGCTGTGGCGGAGATCGAACTGCCGGAAGTCGAACGGGCCCGCGCCGCGGCCTTCATCATCACCGCCACCGAAGGCGGCACCCTGCGGCTGCCCGAACTGCGCAGCCGGTATGCCGACATCGAACCGCACTCGCGCGATCGCCTCGCGGCCGGCGCGATCACCCCGGGGGCGTGGTATGTGCAGGCGCAGAAGCTCCGTGCCTGGTACCTGCAGAAGGTGCTCGAGATCTTCTCGCGGTACGACCTGCTCATCGCGCCCGCCACGCCCGTGCCGGCCACCGAGATCGGCCAGGACTGGCTCCAGCTCAACAATCAGCGCATTCCGCTCCGGCCCAATCTGGGTCTGTTCACGCAACCCGTCTCGTGCATCGGCCTGCCCGTGGTGGCGGCGCCGATCGAAGGCGTGAGCCCGCTGCCCATCGGCGTGCAGCTCATCGCCGCGCCCTGGCGCGAGGATCTCTGCCTGCGCGCGGCGGCCCATCTCGAACGGCTGGGCATCGCCCGCGCACGAATCGTCCAGGACCCATCCGCATGATGATCAACCTTCCCCACGTGCTGGCCGAAGTCACCCGCCTGTTCGAGCGCTACGAAAAGGCTCTCGTCTCCAACGACATCGCCGTGCTGAACGAGCTGTTCTGGAACGACCCGCTCACGCTGCGCTACGGCATCGCCGAGAACCTGCACGGGTACGCGGAGATTTCCGCGTACCGGTCCGCCCGCTCGCCCGCGAATCTCGCACGCACCCTCGTGCGCACGGTGATCACGACTTACGGCGAGGACTTCGCCACGGCCAACACGGAGTTCATCCGCCCGCCGGTCGAGAGGATCGGCCGCCAGAGTCAGACCTGGGCCCGGATGCCGGAAGGCTGGCGCATCGTCTCGGCCCACGTGAGCTTCATGGAACAAGGCGCCGGCTCACCGGCCCCCGCCGCACGCTGATGGCAGTCGCCGGCCACAGTGCCCCGAGGGCACGTCGTCCCCAGGCCCGCGCGATACCGCTGTCCGAGGTGGTGTATCGCCAGGTCAAGAGCGACATCTTCGACTATCGCCTGCTTCCCGGAGACCGCTTCAGCGAAGGCGAGATCGCCGAGCGGCTGTCGGTGAGCCGCACGCCCGTGCGCGAGGCCCTGCAGCGTCTGGAGAAGGAAGGCTACCTCCAGGTGCACTTCCGCAGCGGCTGGAGCCTGCGTCCGCTCGACTTCCGGCAGTTCGACCACCTCTACGATCTGCGGATCATTCTCGAGACGGCGTCGGTGAAGCAGCTTTGCGAGCAGGACGAGCGCCCCGGTCTGGAAGCGCTGCGGGAAGTGTGGCTCGTGAGCGCGGACGAGCGCTCCACGCAGGGAGGCAAGGTCGCGGACATGGACGAAGCGTTTCATGCGGCGCTCGTCGAGGCGGCCGGCAATCCCGAGGTCGCCCGCTGCCATCGCGACGTGACCGAGCGCATCCGCATCCTGAGGCGCCTGGACTTCACCCAGGGCGACCGCATCGTTGCCACCTACCAGGAACACGCGCAGATCCTCCGCGCGATCCTGCGGCGGCGTACCGAGCAGGCGCTGCTCATGCTGAAGGCGCACATCGAGACCAGCAAGGCCGAGGTGCGAAAGATCAGTCTGCATCAGCTGTATCTGGCACGGCCGGG
>CAZEDA010000269.1:0-5230 GCA_964510915.1 uncultured Rhodocyclaceae bacterium
GCGTGCCGCACTGCCAGACCCGGCCGATGGAGTCCTTCAGGGAGAACTCGATCTTCGGACCGTAGAAGGCCCCTTCTCCGGGGTTCAGCGCCCACTGTAGCCCCTTGGCATCCAGCGCGGCGCTCAGAGCAGCCTCGGCGCGGTCCCAGGTGGCGTCGTCACCGATCCGCTTGGCCGGACGGGTCGACAGCTTGATCAGAATCTCGTGGAACCCGAAGTCCGCGTAGATGCTCTGCAGAAGCTCGATGAAGCTGGAGGCTTCCGACTGGACCTGATCTTCGCGGCAGAAGATGTGAGCGTCGTCCTGGGTGAAACCCCTCACCCGCATGATGCCGTGCAGCGCCCCGGACGGCTCGTTGCGGTGGCAGGCCCCGAACTCGGCGAGCCGAAGCGGAAGGTCCCGGTAGCTCTTCAGTCCCTGGTTGAAGATCTGGACGTGTCCCGGGCAGTTCATGGGCTTCACGGCGTAATCCCGGTTCTCGGACGCCGTGGTGAACATGTGTTCCCGGTAGTTCTCCCAGTGGCCCGAGCGCTCCCAGAGCACGCGGTCCATCACCTGGGGCGTCCGCACCTCGCGGTAGCCGCTCGCATTCAGGCGGCGTCGCACGTACTGCTCGACCTGCTGCCAGATGGTCCAGCCGTGCGGATGCCAGAAGACCATCCCCGGCGCGTCGTCCTGGACATGGAACAGGTCCAGCTGCCGGCCGAGCTTGCGGTGATCGCGCTTCTCGGCTTCCTCCAGCATGTGGAGGTAGGCGTCCTGGTCGGCCTTGGAGGCCCACGCCGTCCCGTAGATGCGGGTGAGCATCTCGTTGTTGGAGTCGCCGCGCCAGTAGGCCCCGGCAACCTTCATGAGCTTGAAGACCTTCAGGCGGCCGGTGGACGGCACGTGCGGCCCACGGCAGAGATCGATGAAGTCGCCCTCACGATAGAGGGAGATGGTCTCGCCCGCCGGAATCGCGGAAATCAGTTCCGCCTTGTAAGCCTCGCCGATGGACTTGAAGAACTCGACGGCCTTGTCGCGGTTCCACTCCTCCCGGCTCACCGGGAAGTCCCGGGCGGCCAGTTCCGCCATCTTGACCTCGATGGCAGACAGATCATCCGGGGTGAAGGGGCGCTTGTAGGAGAAGTCGTAGTAGAAGCCGTTCTCGATGACGGGCCCGATCGTGACCTGAGCGTCCGGGAACAGTTCCTTGACGGCGTAGGCCAGCAGGTGCGCCGTGGAGTGGCGCAGGACTTCGAGGCCTTCCGGGTCCTTGGCGGTGATGATCGCCACCCCGGCATCCCGGTCGATCACGTGGGACAGGTCGACCAGACGCCCGTCGACCTTGCCGGCCAGCGCGGCCTTTGCCAGCCCCGGGCCGATGGCAGCAGCCACCTCCCCGACGCTCACCGGGCCGGAAAACTCTTTGGTCGCCCCATCGGGCAGACGAATCGAAGGCATGTTGTCGAGGCTGTCGAACCGGATCCTGAAAAGCCGGGCGCAAGGCACCGGCGCGCCGCCTGCGTTGGGCGGCAGCCACGAAAAACACTCAGGAGCCAGTCCGGCATCCGGCCGACCGGACCCCGAAACTGACTCCTGAGAGATGTCGTGGTAGGCGCGATTGGACTCGAACCAACGACCCCCACCATGTCAAGGTGGTGCTCTAACCAGCTGAGCTACGCGCCTGAAAGAACCGGGAGTTTAGCCGAATCGGTCGGCTTCTCCAAGAGAGGACGACGCCTCCGCGCTCAGCGCATCTGGAACAGCTTGCCGAAGTTGGCGATGTCGAGGACCTGCTTCACGGTCCCGCGGCAGTTGACCAGGGCGACACCCTTGGCGGAGGCCTGGGCCTTTTCCTTGAGCATCAGCAGCATGCCCAGCGCCGAGCTGTCGACGTAGTCGACCTGGCCGAAGTCGATCTCGAACTCCTTCACTTCGGCGGCCCCGAGCTGCGGCTCGTAGGCGTCCCGGAAATGCCGGTGCGCGTTGAAATCGAAACGCCCCGCCAGCTTGATGGTGGCCTTCGAACCTGCCTTCTGAACCTGTGCTTGCATGTTTGACTCCTGACTGCTGGGTAAACGTCGGTCAGACGCGAATCGCCCGCTCCGCCCCCAGGCGGGAGAGCACGCGTGATGCCATGTCGTCGAGCGCGACCACCTCGTCGACACCGCCGGCGGCAATTGCCTCGCGCGGCATGCCAAAGACCACGCACGTGGCCTCGTCCTGGGCGAACGTGTGGGCGCCCGCCTGCTTCATTTCGAGCATGCCGTTCGCGCCATCCTTGCCCATGCCCGTCAGGATCACCCCCAGGGCATTGCGACCGACCACATTGGCCGCGGACCGGAACAGCACATCCACGGACGGGCGGTGACGGTTCACGGGCGGCGCCTGCGACAGCTCGGTGACGAAATTCGCACCGCTCCGCGCGACCAACAGGTGCGAATGGCCCGGCGCGATGTAAGCGTGTCCCGGAAGGATACGCTCTCCGCCCTGAGCCTCCGACACCGTGATCTTGCATTGCGAATCGAGGCGCTGCGCAAACGACTTCGTGAATGCCTCAGGCATGTGCTGAGCAATGAGGATACCCGGACAATCGGCCGGCATGCGAGTCAGGAAGGCCTTGATGGCCTCCGTGCCGCCCGTGCTGGCGCCGACGATGATCAGCTTCTCCGTGGCCGATACGCGCGACAGCGACACCGGCAACACCACATCGGCGCTGTTCGCCGGAGAGGTATCGAGCGGTTTGCTGCGGGCCACACGGGCGTTGGCGGCGATGCGGACTTTCTCGACGATCTCGCGCGCGGACTCCTGCATCCCGTTCTGGATGTCGAACTTGGGCTTGGCCACGAAGTCGACGGCGCCGAGTTCGAGCGCCTTCAGCGTCACTTCCGAGCCGCGGGCCGTCAGCGAGGAGACCATGACCACCGGCGTCGGCTTCAGCCGCATCAGGCGGGACAGGAACTCCAGCCCGTCCATCTTCGGCATCTCCACGTCCAGCGTGATGACATCCGGGTCCGTATCGCGAATGATCTCGCGAGCCACGATGGGGTCGGGCGCGACGCCCACCACCTCGATATCGGGTGCCGTCTCGAGCAGCTGCTTGAGGACCTTCCGGATGAGGGCCGAGTCGTCGACCACGACGACCCGGATCTTCCTGTCCTTGACACGTGCCACCTGGGCCAGCGCGCTCATGTAAAGAGCTCCACATCGCCGCTGACAGGAGCGACGCGAAGGCGCTTCGCGTAGTCGCTCTCGCGAGCCGCCAGCGTGTCGTTGCGCGTGGCGCGCAACTTCTTCACCATCACCTTGCCTGTCCTCGGAAAGTAATAGACCTTGCGGGGGAATTCGTCGAGGAGGTCCTTGGCCATGACCGGAATGTTCTCCATCGACAGGTAACCCATCACGAACGCGGCGTTCCGCTGGCCGACGTTCGTCACGGTCATGCCGCCCAGGACGTTGCCGCCGCCGAAGACCTTCGCTTCGAGGAAGTTGCGGCGCGCTCCGAGCTTCACGAGTTCGTTGATCAGCAGTTCCATCGCGTACGTGCCGTAGCGCGCCGATGACGAGAGCGGCGTTCCCGGCTCCGCCGTGGAGGCATCCGGCAGCATGAAGTGGTTGATGCCTCCGATCCCGGCGGCAGCATCGCGAATGCATGCCGCGACGCACGACCCGAGGGTCGTCACGAGCAGCATGTCGTCACGCGTCACGTAGTACTCGCCCGGCAGGATCTTCGCAGCCGGGCTGTCGAACGTGCGGTCGTAGTAGAGGTTGGTGGCGAGCGACTCGACCGCGGCATCAAACGCCATTGCTGCCCCGCGTCTGAACGAGGTCGTAGACGGTCTTGCCGCGCAGATGGAACAGGTCGGACACGTGGAACAGACTTTCCGAATGTCCCACGAACAGGAGCGCATCGGGCTGCATCAGCGGCACGAACCGCCTGAGGATGCCGGCCTGCGTGGGCTTGTCGAAATAGATCATCACGTTCCGGCAGAAGATCGCGTCGAAGCTGCCCTTCACCGGCAGCGGGTTCGAGAGGAGATTCACCTGCTTGAAGGTCACCAGCCGCGCCAGTTCCGGACGCACCTTCACGTAGCCTTCCTGGCTGCCCGTGCCGCGCATGAAAAATCGCTTCATGCGCTCCGGAGACAGGCGTTCCACGCGTTCCAGCGGATAGACGCCCGACTCGGCCTTCGCCAGCACGTTCGTATCCAGATCGGACGCCAGGATCGTGACCGGGACGTCGAAGCTGCCGAGAGCCTCGACAACCGTCATGGCCAGCGAATATGGCTCCTCACCCGTCGATGACGCGCAGCACCAGATGGAGAGAGTCCTGCCTTTGCGGGCGGCCAGATGCTCGGCCAGGATCGGGAAGTGATGCTGCTCCCGGAAGAATGACGTCAGGTTCGTGGTGAGCGCGTTGGTGAACGCTTCCCACTCGGCGTCGTCGGCCTCCCCGCTCTGAAGAAACCGGATGTATTCCGAGAATCGGGACATGCCGAGCGCACGCAGCCGGCGTGCGAGCCGGCTGTACACCATGTCCACCTTCACCGGTGAGAGCGAGATGCCGGCACGCTTGTAAATCAGCGAGCGCACCGCTTCGAAGTCCGCCGGGGTGTATTCGAACTCCCGCGCGGCTTCGCGATCCGCCGACGCCGGTGGCACTGCCCGCGCCGGGGCAGTCACCGCAGCACTGCGCATCATGCCGTCGCTTCGTCTACGAGCGCCATGTCAGCCGAAAGCATCAGCCGCTCGATATCCACGAGGATCAGCATCCGGTCTTCCACCGAACCGATGCCGGTCAGGTAGCGGGTGTCGAAGCTCGAAGAGAACTCCGGCGCCGACTTGATCTGGGACGGCTCCAGGGTCATGACGTCCGACACGCTGTCGACGACGATGCCCACCACCCGGCTGCCGAGGTTCAGCACGATGACGACCGTGAACTGGTTGTACTCCGCTTTGCCGAGCCCGAACTTGATGCGCAGATCGACGATCGGAACGATCACGCCGCGCAGATTGATCACGCCCTTGATGAATTCGGGCGCATTCGCAATGGTCGTCACCGCGTCGTAGCCGCGGATCTCCTGCACCTTGAGGATCTCGATGCCGTACTCCTCGACGCCCAGCCGAAACGTCAGGAATTCCCCCGCTGCGCGCGCGGAATTCGCGCCCGCCTTCCCCATCGGGTCGTGCGTTTCCATTTTCATGGTCATGCCTTCCAGTTGTCGCTGCAGTCATTAGCGACCGCAC
>CAZEDA010000270.1:0-5225 GCA_964510915.1 uncultured Rhodocyclaceae bacterium
GACCCGGGGGCGAAGACGCAGCCGGTGGCAGCTCCCCCGGGCGGCACCGCCCCCTCTGCAGCCGCTGCCGCGGCCTCGGCGACGCCGTCCATGCCTCTGGCGGCCGCATCCCCTACGGTGGTTCCCGACTCGCGCGGCCCCGACCTCGATGCACTCGCCCTCGACTCGAAGGCACTTGCGGTGCATCAGCGGACGCTGACGAGCACGGCGTTCGTGAAGGCTCTCGACCAGGTGGCGGAGAGCCAGACGGAAAACGAGCAGGTCCGCGCCGTGGTCGTCGGCTCGACCACTGCAGTGGCGAGTTCCCTGTCCGTGGGCTACATCCTCTGGCTCATGCGCGGCGGCGCCCTGGCGGCGAGCCTGCTCGCCTCGCTGCCCGCATGGCGCTCACTCGACCCGTTGCCGATCCTCGGTCGCGACCGCGACGACGAACCGGACGAGGACGGCCCGGACGATCCGCTGGAGAAGCTCTTCAACCGCGCACGCGCAGCGCTCGAGCGTCGCGACGCTGCAGCCTCGACCAAGGACTCTGCACCTTGACCCTGCAAAACAACGCCGCGAGATCGGTCGCACGGCGACGTGAACCGAGTCTCCCGTTCTCATGAAAAAACCTGGCACCCGCTTCTTCATCACACTGGGCCTCGTGTCCATGCTCGCGAGCACGCTGTTCGCAGCGATGCTGCTCGGCGTGATGCCCGACCGCCTGTCCGCCGAGCGGGCCGGACGTACCGCCATCGCGGAGGCCCTCGCCGCGAGCACGTCGGTGTTCATCGAGCAGGGCGATCTCGCGCGCATCCAGGCCACGCTGTCGTTCGTGGTCGATCGAAATCCTGCGCTCCTCTCCTCGGGCCTGCGGACGAGGGACGGCAAGCTCGTCTCAGGGACGAAGGACCACGCCCCGTACTGGACGCCCGTGGCCGGCGGACTTTCGACGGACTCGCAGCTTCAAGTGCCGATTCACTCCTCCAAGGGGCAGTGGGGGACTCTCGAACTGCGGTTCGAACCGCTGGGACCTCCGGGGCTGATGGGCCTCTTTCTCGACCCGCGCATGCAGATGATCGGGTTCGTGGTCGCCTGCTGCTTCAGCGCCTTCTACTTCTACCTGGGGCGTGTGCTTCGGGCGCTGGATCCGTCGAGAGCAGTGCCAGCGCGGGTGCGCAATGCGCTCGACACCATGGCGGAAGGTCTGCTCGTGATCGACCCGAAAGGCATCGTGGTGCTGGCGAACCACGCCTTGTGCGAAGTCGTGGGGCAGGCGGAAACCGACATTTCCGGCAAGCCGGTGACAGCACTGCCGTTTCTCGATGGCGAAGGCCAGCCCATCGGGGAGGGTGCTCATCCCTGGAGCGTGGCACTGAAGACGCGCGAAACACAGCGCAACGTGAGAATGCGCCTCACCGACCGGCACGGCGCCCTGCGCACCTTCCTCGTGAACTGCTCGCCGGTCCTGGGTGCCGGCAACCGCCCCGGCGGCATTCTGATGAGCCTGGACGATGTGACGGAACTCGAGGACAAGGAGATCGCGCTTCGCATTGCGAAGGACCAGGCCGAGGCGGCCAACCGCGCCAAGAGCGAGTTCCTCGCGAACATGAGTCACGAGATCCGCACCCCGATGAATGCGGTGCTGGGCTTCACCGAGCTCCTCCGCCGCGGCTATCACCGTGACGACTCGCAGATGCGGCGTCACCTCGACACCATCCATCGCAGCGGCAAGCACCTCCTCGACCTCATCAACGACATTCTCGATCTCGCGAAGGTGGAGTCCGGTCACCTCGAACTCGAGCGTGCGCCCTGTCCCGCGCACCGCATCGTGCGGGAAGTCACTGACGTGCTCGGCATCCGCGCCGCCGAGAAGGGACTGTCGCTGGAGGTGACCTTCGGCACTCCCATCCCGGAGACCATCGTCACCGATGCCGTGCGACTGCGGCAGATCATCACCAATCTCGTCGGCAACGCCATCAAGTTCACGCCGCAGGGCAAGGTCAGGGTGCACGTGTCCCTGGATCGAGCTGCGACTGCGCCGCTGCTCGTGGTGGCGGTACGCGACAGCGGCATCGGTATTCCAAAGGACCGGCAGGACGCGATCTTCGAGCCCTTCGTGCAGGCGGAGGAATCCACGACCCGGCAGTTCGGCGGCACGGGACTCGGCCTCACCATCAGTCGCCGGTTCGCGCGCGGGCTGGGCGGCGACATCACTGTGGCCAGCCATCCCGGCAAGGGAAGCGTGTTCACGCTGAAGGTCGGCACCGGCCCCCTGGACGGCGTGCGGATGCTCGAGCCCGACGAGGCCGGCGGCAACGACAACGAGATCGCAACGGACCTCGACGCGCGCTGGGTATTCCCGCGGAAGTCGGTGCTCGTGGTGGACGACGGCGACTCCAACCGGGAACTCGTGCGTATCGTGCTCGAAGGTGCCGGGTTGACGGTGTCCGAGGCCGCGAACGGCCAGCAGGCCCTCGATGCGGCGTTCGCCCAGCCCTTCGATGTGATTCTGATGGACATGCACATGCCGGTCATGGACGGCTACCAGGCGACAGCGCGGCTCCGGGGCGCCGACTATCCCGCCCCCGTCTATGCCATGACCGCCGACGCGATGAAGGGCTTCGAAGTCCGTCTTGCCGAAGTGGGCTGTGCCGGCTTCGTGACCAAGCCGATCGATGTCGACGAGCTGCTCGGCAAGCTTGCGAAAGTGCTCGGCGGTCGCCGCGAGGTTCCGACGGAACTCAAGATCCCGGCACCCGAGCCGATAGCCATGACAGCTGGTAACACAGATGCGGAAAAGCCCTTGCTGAAGTCACGCCTTCACGATCACCCCAAGCTCAAGGTGGTCGCCCAGTCCTTTGCCAGACAGTTGCCCGGGCGCCGAGCCGCCATCGAGGCCGCCTGGGCGAATCGTGATCTCGAGGCGCTCGCCGCGCTGGGTCACTGGCTGAAGGGCTCCGGCGGCACAGCAGGTTTCGACGACTTCACCGCACCGGCGAGATCCCTGGAGCAGCTGGCGAAGCAGGGGAAGCTGGACGAGATGGCCGCCGTGGTCGAAGAACTGCTCGACCTCGCCAACCGGGTGGTAGACCCGGCCGATGCGATTCCGGAGGAATCGAAGGCATGAGCTCCGGCCGGCCTTTCCGACGACTCGTCCTCCGATGAACGACGCAGCACCCCCGCTTCCCGAGCCCCCGGTAGCGGTACAGACACAGGGCGCCGATCCGTTCGCCGCGATTCGTCACGCGACCATTCTCATGGTCGACGACGATCCGGTGATGCTGATTGCCGTCGAGGCCTTCCTGGACGAAGTGGGTTACGGCAGCTTCGTGACGACGTCCAAGCCGCGGGAAACGCTGACCCTCATCGCGGCACACCAGCCGGACGTCGTGCTGCTGGATCTGATGATGCCGGACCTGAACGGGTTCGACGTCCTGTCCTCGATCCGTGCGATGGAAGAGCACCGCTACCTGCCGGTCATCGTGCTGTCGGGCGAGTCGGACCCCGCGGCACGATTGCGCGCCCTCGAACTGGGTGCCACGGACTTCCTCACCAAGCCGGTCGACCCGAGTGAACTGCAGCTTCGCGTCAGGAACACCCTGGCATTCAAGGTGTACCAGGATCGGCTCGCGGACTACGATCCGCTGTCCGGATTGCGCAACCGACGTCGTTTCGAGGCCGACCTTCGCCAGGCGCTCGGCAGCCTCGTCGCGCCGGCTGACTCCTGCGCGCTTCTGCACATCGACCTCGACCGGTTCAAGCAGGTCAACGACACGCTGGGCTATCGCATCGGCGACCGGTTGCTGAAGGCGGCCGCCAGACGCCTCGAGCAGATCGCGCACGACGTGGAGGCCGGACTGATCTCCGCCGTGAACGAGACCGATGCCCGGGTCAACGTCGCGCATATCTCGGGCAACGGCTTTGCGATGGTGCTGAGCGCACTACGCAATCCGGACAACGCCGAGCGGGTCACGCGGGCGGTGATCAAGGGCTTCTCCATGCCCTTCAATATCGATGAACACGAGCTGTTCGTCACCGTGAGCGTGGGCGTCGCGCTGCATCCGGTCGACGCGCGGGACGCGGACGCGCTGCTGGAGCATGCCGAAACCGCGATGTACCAGGCCAAGAGTCAGGGCCGCGGCACCCACGCGTTCTTCTCGAACGACTTCAACAAGCGCGCATCCGAGCGGCTCAGCCTGGAAAGCGAACTGCGCCGCGCCATCGAGCGCGAAGAACTCCAGCTCCACTACCAGCCCAAGGTGAGCCTGCTGACGGGACGGATTCTCGGTGCGGAAGCCCTGATCCGCTGGAAGCATCCGACGCTCGGCATGGTGAGTCCTGTCCGGTTCATCCCGATCGCGGAAGAGACCGGACTCATCGTCGACATCGGCCGATGGGTGATGGCGCAGGCCTGCCGGCAACTCCGGAGCTGGGGCGATGCCGGTCTGCCGCCCGTGTCGGTGTCGGTCAACGTCTCGCCTGCACAGTTCAGTCGCTCATCGCTCCTCAAGGATGTGAAGCAACTGCTCGGCTCCACGAGGATCGATCCGAAGACCCTGGTGCTCGAAGTGACCGAAGGCGTGCTGATGTCGGACATCGAAGCCGCGGTGAATCTGCTGAAGACCGTGCGTGCCATGGGGGTGAGGCTGTCCGTCGACGACTTCGGCACCGGCTACTCTTCACTCGCCTATCTGCGCCGTCTGCCGCTGGACGAACTCAAGATCGACCGCAGCTTCGTGATGGGCCTGCCTGCCGAGAAGGACTCGCTCGCCATCGTGCGCGCGGTCATCGCCATGGCCCATGCCCTCAACCTCAAGGTGATCGCAGAGGGCGTCGAACTCGACTCCCAGCTCGAAGTGCTGCGCGCCGCGAAGTGCGACGAATATCAGGGCTATCTGTGCAGCAAACCCGTACCTGCGGAGGACTTCGCCGTACTGCTCGAACGCAAGGGGTCGCGCCCGCGGCCTTCCGGCTACGAGAACGGAGAACGACCCAGGTTCTAGGGTGAAGCGTGAACGGCGGCGCAGCGTGCCGCCGTTGCCGTAGCCCGGGCTCCGCCCGGGGCCGGTACCGAATTCGTAAGGATTCCCAGTCGCCCGGACGAGGCGCCATCGCGCCGACTCCGGGAACATCGCCGCACTCGCCACCACCGCCCCCGGAGTTCGCTTCGCTCCGTCCGGGCTACGCGTCGAAATCACGCCACCCCATTCCTCTCGGGTTTGCCCGAACTCCGTAGCCCGGAC
>CAZEDA010000271.1:0-1487 GCA_964510915.1 uncultured Rhodocyclaceae bacterium
CCCACGCCTTCGCGGATGACTTCCTCTGACGGATGGGCGAAGCACAGGCGCAGCCATCGCTTGCCGCCGACAGTGTCGGTCATCCATTCAGCGCCGGGGTTGAGCGTGACGCCTGCGGGGGCAGAGGCCTGTTCCAGACGCTTGGTGTCGACGCCCTCCGGCAGGCGCATCCACAAAAAGATGCCGCCGGCCGGGTCTTCGAACTCGACCTCGTCGCCGAACTGCTCGCGCAGCACTTCCATCATCACCGTCACCTTCCGGCGCAGCACCTTCCGCAGTGCCTGCACATGCTCATCGAAGTGCGTGGGGCAGTACTCGGCCAGTGTCATCTGCTCCAGCGCACCGCTGCCGCCGTCACTCTTGATGGCGAGGATGCGGCTCATCACGTTCCAGCCCGCGACGATGAAGCCCAGCCGCAGCGCGGGGGCGATGGTCTTGGAGAACGAACCGATGTGGATGACGCGGTCGTCGTTGACCATGCCTCGCATGGCCACGGGCCTCCGGCCGTCCCAGACGAGGTCTGCGTAGCACTCGTCCTCGAAGATCGGCACGCCGAACTCGCCGGCGATGTCGAGAATCTCCTGCCGTCGCGCCACGCTCATCACCGTGGCCGTCGGGTTCTGCACGGTAGGAATGGTGTAGACGTACTTGGGCTTGATGCCCTGGCTCTTCAGTGACTGCAGCGTCTCGCGCAGCTTGTCGGCGCGCAGGCCGTCGTGATCCACAGGCACGCCGACGATGTTGGCCTTCATCCGCTGAAGCCGGGTGATGGCCCCGCCGTAGGTCATCTCCTCGATGATCACCGTGTCGCCCGGCGCGATCAGGATGCCGTTCACGAAGTCCAGACCCTGCAGGGAGCCCTGCGTGATGAGGATCTCGTCCGCCGTGCAGGTGATGCCGGCATCGCGCTTCAGCTTGTCGACGAGGAACTCCCGCAGCGGCTTGTAGCCCAGCGGCCCGCTGTCGAGACCGTACTTGGCCAGCGACCGCCCGTCGCGCCGCATCGCGCGCGTGGCTGCCGCAATGAGATCTTCCACCGGCACGCTGCCCGGATCGTTGTGACCGCCCACGAAGTTGAAGGGCGGGAAACCACCGTACTTGCCGGCAGCGGGCGGCAGATCGGATCGGAACAGCTTGTCGTATTCGGGAACGGCGGCACTCATGGCAGACCTCGCGTGACGAAGTGCCGGGATGTTACCGCCACCTGGTGCGGGTACGGGCGTTCCTTCGCCGGGGGATTCAGCGATAATCAGCCATCATGCCGGTCCACGCCTTCTCCGCAGTGCCGTCCCTGCGCCGCCCACGTTCCCGCGAGGCGGTGGCCTCGCTCCCCCGCCGATGACCGTCGTCGCCGTCTTCAATCAGAAGGGCGGGGTCGGCAAGACGACCACGACGTTCAATCTGGCCGGCGCGCTGGCCCGCCAGGAGCGGCAGCCGTACGCCATCGATCTCGACCCGCAGAGCCATCTCACGCTGGCATCGGGCAT
>CAZEDA010000271.1:1587-5209 GCA_964510915.1 uncultured Rhodocyclaceae bacterium
CTTACGTTGAACGCGCTGATGGCCGCGGATCACATCCTGATCCCGGTGTCGGCAGACTTCCTGTCGCTGCAGGGCGTGCACCGCATCAACGCCGCGCTGGATGTGCTCGAGCGTCGCGGCACCCGCAAGTTCTTCCGGCGCGTGGTGGTCACGCGCTATGACTCCCGCCGCAAGCTCTCCTTCCGCATCTATCGCGAGCTGGTCGACACCTTTCCCGGCATCGTGTGCGAAACGCGCATCCACGAGGCCGTCGCGCTCGCGGAGAGCCCGATGCATTCCAAGGACATCTTTGCGTACGCGCCGTCCAGCCAGGGCGCGGTCGACTACCGCGCTCTGCTGCAGGAACTGGACGCCTGCGGCTTCCTGGGCGCCACCGCGGGCGCGCCGACGGAGGCCAGGGCTTAGAATGCTGGTCCCTGGATTTCCGAGGACCCGGTCATGACCCAAGGTCGCCTCTTCGTATCGCAACTCCTCGTCGCTCTGGTGCTCTGCGCGCCGGCACTCGCACCGGCCAACATGGGCGCGGCGAGCAGCGACGACACATCGGACCCCGCCTTCGCCGAAGGCAAGGCCGCCATCGAAGCGCAGGACTGGTCGCGTGCCGAGAAGGCAATGCGCGGCGCCCTGGCCAAGAATCCCAACAACGCGGACGCCCACAACTGGCTGGGCTTTTCGCTGCGCAAGCAGGGCCGGTTCGACGAAGCCTTCGCCGCCTACGACGCGGCCCTGCGTCTCGACCCGCAGCATCGCTCAGCCATCGAGTATCTCGGCGAGGCCTACCTGATGACCAAACAGCCGGCCAAGGCCGAAGAGCAGCTCGCCAAGCTGGCAAAGCTCTGCAGCCCGATCCCGTGCGAAGAGCACAAGGAACTCGCCCGGGCCATCGCCAAGTACAAGAAGTCCGGCCAGTGAGCGGCGCCACCCCGCTCAAGGCAGTGCTCTGGGATTTCGGCGGCGTCTTCACCTCCAGCCCGTTCGATGCCTTCGCGGCCTATGAGCGTCGCAACGGTCTGCCGGAGGGCTTCATCCGGAAGGTGAACACGGTCAACCCGGACGGCAACGCGTGGGCCCGACTGGAACGGGCCGAGATCTCGCTGGAAGCCTTCGACACCATCTTCGCGACCGAAGCCGAGGCTCTCGGTCATCGCGTGCCGGGGGCCGACGTGGTCCGACTGCTGTTCGGTGAGGTGCGCCCCGCGATGGTCGAAGCCCTGCGGCGAATCCGGCAGCACTTCCGCACGGCCTGCATCACCAACAACTTCGGCGCCATCGGCCCGGATGCCGTCTCGGCAGAACGCGGCGCGGCGTGGCGGGAAGTCTCGACCCTCTTCGAGTTCGTGCTGGAGTCCAGCAAGGTCGGCGTGCGCAAGCCGGAACCGGCGATCTACCGGATGGCCTGCGAGCGCCTGGGCGTCACGCCGGCCGAAGCCGTGTTCCTGGACGACCTGGGCATCAACCTGAAGTCGGCGCGGGCCCTCGGCATGCAGACGATCAAAGTGGAAAGCGCCGATCAGGCCCTCACGGAACTCGAAGCCATCACCGGCCTCGCCCTGCGCTGACCGGACCTACCCCTCGTCGGGCCGGGCTCTCCGGGGCTTGCGCCCGGCGCGTGCGAACAGCGCGTCGAACACCGCCGGCGGCAGAACCTTCAGGATTCGCCCGACGATCGCCATCTGCCACGGCACGATGACCAGTCGTCGTTCCGCATCGATGGCGCGCACGAACCGTCGCGCGGCTTCGTCGGCGGAAAGCAGGAAGGGCATCTTGTAGGGATTGCCCGTGGTCATCGCCGTGTCGATGTAGCCCGGGCAGATCGTCGAGACCTTCACGCCCGAGCCGCGCAACTCCACGCGCAGGCTTTCCAGATAGGTGATGGCGGCGGACTTCGACGCGCAATAGGCACCGGCGCCCGGCATGCCGCGGATGCCGGCCACGCTGGCGATGCCGACGAGCTGGCCTTGCCTGCGCTGGCGCATCGGTTCCACGAAGGGCTGGAACGTGCGGGCCAGCCCCAGCACGTTCACGTCGAAGATCCAGCGCACCGTCTCGAGATCGTCCTCGACTTCGGTGAGGTTGCCGGCGCTCACGCCTGCGTTCGCGATCACGACATCCGGTACGCCGACCTGCTCGAGAAACTCGCTCCCCGCCTGATGCATCGCCGCGTCGTCACGCACGTCCACGGCATGGACCGTGGATGGCGACGGAAGCGTCTTCGCAAGCGCTTCCAGACGGTCGCGACGGCGTGCCACGAGCCCCACGGTCCACCCGCGCGCTGCGTACCGCCGCGCGAGTGCCGCGCCGATCCCGTCGGAGGCACCGGTGATGAAGACGGAACGGACAGTTCCCATGTGCGACCCCACCAATGAAAAGGCCGGCTTGCGCCGGCCTCGCAGACCCGGAGGATTACTTCGCGGGCTTCTTGCGTTCCATCGAGATCAGCTCGTCGATGATCATCTGCACACGGGCATAGTCAGGGCGCCGCCCGTCGGGGATCGCGAACGCCGGCCCGGTGACGTACTTGCCCCCCACGATGACGGTGGGCGTACCGCTGATGCGGTAGGCCTTGGTCATCTGCATGGCGCGCTGGACCTTGTTGTTCACGCCGAACGAGTTGTAGGCCTCGTCGAACTTCTTGGCGTCCAGACCGGGCTGCTGCGCCACCCACGTCTTCAGGATCTCGGGATCCCAGATCTTCAGCTTCTTCTCGTGCACGGCTTCGTAGATCTTGTCGTGGTACTGGTCCACCACGCCGAGCGTCTCGAGCGTGTAGTAGATCTTCGCCTGCGGGACGCGCGATTCGTCCCACACCGTGGGCACGTAGCGGAACTCCACGTCCTTGGCCTTGTTGCGGGACTTCCATTCCTTCATGGCGGGCTCGAAGTCGTAGCAGTGGCTGCAGCCGTACTGGAAGAATTCCAGCACTTCGATCTTGCCGGCCGTTTCGGGCGTCTGCGCCTGACCGAGGACCTTGTAGTCCTTGTCGACGTCGACCCGCGCGACCGCAAGGCCGCCGGACAGGGTCAGACACAGGGTCAATGCGCACATCGCTAACTTCTTCATGTCACCTCCAATCGTCGATGAGTTCGTTCCGCCTGGCCGATGATCGGCACGCCTGGCGGCGGCTGGAGCCCCGGATGGCTCAGGGGGCCCGCTTTTCCTTCACTTTGATGAGCGTCGCGGTCCGCTGGGTCGCCTTCAGGCGGGCGCGCGCTTCGTCAATCGCCTCAACGCTCGTGAACGGCCCCAGGCGGACACGGTGCCAGGTTTTTCCGTCGGGCAGTTCGGCGGTCTGGATCTTCGCCTCGATCCCGGCCAGGGCAAGTTCGGCCTTGAGATTGTCGGCATCCGCGGGGTCCTGAAGCGCCGCCAGCTGCAGATAGTACGTCTCGGCCGGAACAGCCTCGTCCTTGGGCGCGGCAGCGACGTCCTTTTCCTTGGCGGCCTCCTCCTTGCCGGCCAGGATGCCGTAGAACTCGAACCGGGGTTTGCCTGAGGGCTTTTCGGCATCCGAGCCCGAGGCAGGGTTCGCCGCCGGCGAGGCGTCCGGCTTGCGCTCCGCCACGGCGGGCGACTTGGGCTGCGGTGGCTCGGGGACGGCGACCGGCTCGATGGTCCTGGGCTG
>CAZEDA010000272.1:0-5186 GCA_964510915.1 uncultured Rhodocyclaceae bacterium
GCCCCCGGGCAAAGCCCGGGCTACGCGAGTGGCGGCGCCCAGCGCCTCCCTTCACACCTTCACACCTTCACACCTTCACACCTTCACACCTTCACGCCTTCACGCCTTCACGCCTTCACGCCTTCACGCCTTCACCCTTCACGTCTTCACTGCCCCAACCTACAGCCGCCGATTCACCGCAAACAACACCTGCCGGCGCTGGAACGAATAGAAGGGAATCGACGAGTCGTTGTCGAAGAACGTGATCGATACGGTCGGCACGAAGTCGTAGAAGCTCCAGTCCCGCTTGGTGATGTTCGCCGTGACGGTCGTGAAGCGATCGTTGCGGTACTCGCCGAACAGCGGCTGGATCCCCTGGTACTGCGTGTCCGCGACACGTACGGTCACACCGGTGGATAGCGCCCACGCCCAGTCGCGGAAGTGCCCCAGCGTCCAGCCCGTCGATTCGTTCCGGAAGCTGGGGTCGCGCGCGTCGTCGCGGTAGTAGTCCACACCCAGCAGCAGTTGCGTCTCGGCGCTCGCCAGATACCTCATCCCCAGGAAGGACCACGTCACGCCCCCGTTCCGGTCGGGAAAGGTCGGATACGTCACCCGCTGGTACTCCAGCGCCCCCTCGGCAATGAATCGCGGCGCGAACTGCCACTGACCATCGGCGCGAAGGCCGTCAGCCCGATTGAGGATGTCGTTGCCGAAGCGCCGCTCGCTGTAGAAGGGCGCGATCCCGAACTCACCGCGCTCGAACAGTCGGCGCGGTCCGAAGCCGCCGCGAAGAATCATGTCGTCGAAGCCGCTGTCCGGGTAGTCCCGGCGCAGCGCGCTGCCGAAGGCTCGCAACTGCCAGCGGTCGGCAAGCCGGAAGCTCTTGGTGCCCTGCACCGACAACTGGGCACCGATTCCGGACTTCTCCCGCGCTTCCGTGGACAGCGTGAAGGGCAGTCCGCCGATGTTCACGTACTGCTGATTGCTGCCGGTGTTGATGTTGCTGTCGGGGAGAAGACCGAAACCCGCATCCAGCGTCCAGTCGCGACGACGGCGGATCTGATCGAGGTAGCGCTGGACGTTGGCCTGCACCGTGGGCGGCAATCCGCCCGCCATCGCCAGTTCGAAGTGGTATTTGGCCGCCTGATCATCGCCCTTCTCGTAGAGGGCACGAGCCAGTTCCAGACGCACCCGCACGATCGAGGGCTGGGCATCGAGAATGCGGCGATAGGAATCGATGGCGCGGTCGTACTGCCGCTGCCCCTGCGCCATCATCCCCGTCAGGAACAGGATCTCCACCGGGTCGACATCCAGCCGGCCGCGCAGGCTGGCCAGTTCAGCCTCCGCCTCCTCCCAGCGCCCCGCGAGAATGTAGCGACCGAGTGCGTCCGTCGGCCGCGCCGTCTGCGCCAGCGCCGGCACGACCGAGACGGCCAGCAGCAATGCCGCCAGCCAATGGCCGAAGCGAGCCCTTCCGGGAAGGCGGAATGCTTGACTTCTAAACATTTCGGACCGCTAATACCTGTCTGGAACGTACGCTTGAGCGTGGGAGCACTTCATGAGCATGGACTCTGGCCATCCCCTCACCCGTGGTAACGACCGTTTGCTGGCGAACTACACGGCGAGTCACTTCCGCTGGTCCGTGACCGACCGCGTTGCCACCCTGACGCTGGATCGCCCGGAAAAGAAAAACCCTCTCACCTTCGAGTCCTACGCGGAACTGCGGGACCTCTTCCGCGCCCTCCAGCATGCCTCGGACGTGAAGGCCGTTGTCATCACGGGCAGCGGGGGCAACTTCTGCTCGGGCGGCGACGTGCACGAGATCATCGGCCCGCTCACCAAACTCGACATGCCGGGCCTCCTCACGTTCACCCGCATGACGGGCGATGTGGTGAAGGCCATGCGAGCGTGCCCGCAGCCCGTCGTGGCCGCGATCGACGGGGTGTGCGCCGGGGCCGGATCGCTGCTGGCGCTCGCCTCGGACATCCGGTTCGGCACCGCCCGCAGCAAGACGGCGTTCCTCTTCGTGAAGGTCGGCCTCGCCGGTGCCGACATGGGCGCCTGCGCGCTGCTGCCCAGGGTGATCGGACAGGGCCGCGCCTCGGAGCTCCTCTACACCGGCCGCTCGCTCGGCGGCGAAGAAGCCCTTGCGTGGGGCTTCCTCAATCGCGTGTGCACGCCGGAGGATCTGCTGTCGCAGGCGCAGACGTTCGCCAGCGAACTGGCACACGGCCCGACCTTCGCCCATGCGATGACCAAGAAGTGCCTGCATCAGGAGTGGGACATGGGCATCGACGAAGCCATCGAGGCCGAGGCGCAGGCGCAGGCCATCTGCATGCAGACGCGCGACTTCCACCGCGCCTACGAGGCGTTCGTCGCGAAGACACGACCGGTATTCGAGGGCGACTGACCTACGGAAGGTCTGCATGACCTGCACGGGCGCGCCATGGCTTCGGACTTGCCCCGGCGCTCATCGCGCCAGCAGCACCCCGGGCAGCCAGGTGGCAAGGCCCGGGAATATCGCGATCAGCAGCAGCATCGCGAGTCCGAACAGCACATAGGGCGTCACGGCCGCGAAGATCTGGCTGGTCGGCACGGACTTCGGTGCCACGCCCCGCATGGTGAACAGCAGCATGCCGAACGGCGGGGTGAGCAGCCCGAGCTGCATGCAGATGAGGTACATCACCCCGAACCACAGCGGCTCGAATCCGAAGTGCTGGACCAGCGGCATGTAGAACGGCAGCGTGATGAGCATCATGCTCACCTGATCGAGAAAACAGCCGAGCACGAGCAGGATCGCCATCATGGCCGTGAGCACGACCGCGGGTGACCAGCCCGAATCCTGCACGAGCGACACCAGACCGTTGGTCGCCCCCGAGAACGACAGGATCTGCGAGAAGGTGGTGGCACCGATGATGATGAACAGGATCACGCCGGTGATCGCCGCCGTACCGCGCAGCGCGGCGATCAGATTCGACACCGACAGCGAGCGGTACACGACGGTGACCACGATGGTCGCCGCTGCGCCGAGTGCCGCGGACTCCGTCGGTGTGGCCCAGCCGGCGGACATCGCGACGATCACCACCAGGAAGATCGCCACGAGCGGCGTGACGTACACGACGAGAGGACGCCACCGCGCCCAGCCCTTCACCGGCGCATGCTCGAAGGACGGCGCGAGCGAGGGGTCGCGCCACGACCGCCACACGATGTACGCGACGAACACGAGCGCGAGCAGGAGCCCGGGGATCACGCCTGCCACCAGCAGCCCCGTGATGGAGATGCCCGCCAGGCTGCCGAGCAGCACCGTGAGAGCCGACGGCGGAATCAGCATGTCGACGCCGCCGATCGCCATGATGGGCCCCATGGCCATCTTCGGGTGATAGCCGCGCGCGAGCATCTGCGGCAGCAGCAGGCTGCCGAGCAATGCGGTGGTGGCGATGGTGGAACCGGAAATCGCCGAGAACACCGTCCCCGCGACGACGGCGATGACCGCCAGGCGACCCGGCACTCGCCAGATGACGTTGTCGAAGGCGTCGATCGCCTTCATCGCCACGCCGGTGTGGAACAGCACCTCGCCCATCAGCACGAAGAACGGGATGGGCGTCAGCGAGAAGTTGGTGAGCGAGGCCATCGCGTTGCGCACCATCTGCATCAGCCCGGGCTCGCCGCCCAGGTAGACGATCGCGCCAACCAGATTGATGCCGAGAAACGCGAACCCGGCCGGCACGCCGGCCAGCAGCAGCACCGTGAGCAGGCCGAACAGCAGACACAGCGTCTGCCACCATGTCATGGCCTATGCATCCTCGCCGGGGGCCAGATGGTGTTCCGCCGCACCGGGCACCTTCGAGACGAGCCGGCGCGCACATTCGATTCCCATGAGCCCGAAGCACACCGGCGCCGGCACGAACACCCACCATTCGGGGAACACGAGACTCTTCATGACCATCGCGCCGATCTCGCGGCTGTCCTGCAGCACGGCGATGGCGTAGCGCACGAGCGCGAGGCAGACCACGAGGCCGATGGCGGCAGCGACACGATCGATCACCCGCTGGAGCGAGGGAGGCAGCACCTGCTGCAGCACGTCGAGCCGGATGTGCTCGAAGCGGAACAGCAGCCAGGGCGCGGCGAGCAATGTGGCGAGCGGCAGCGCGTACTCGGTCACCTCGACGATCCACGGCAGGCTGGCCGCCCCGAGGTTCCGGGCGATCACGTCGTAGCACACCAGCACGACGGTGAGCCCGAGGATCGCCGCGGCCGCCAGACCGCAGGCGGCCATGAGATTCGCCCAGAGCTTCATCGCGGGAACCCTGCGCCGACGGTCACTTAGGCGCCATCAGCTCGCGCAGCTTCGCTCCGTGCGTGGGACTCGCGGCGACGATGGCGTTCCACGCGGATTCGTTGGCGGTCTTCACGAGCAGCTTCGCCTGGGCATCGTCCAGCCTGATGACCTGGATGTTGGCGTCCTGCTGGCGCTTGAGTTCGGCGGTGGCGTCCTTCGTCCCCATCTCGACGTTGAGACCTTCGAGCCAGGCGGCCTGCTTCTCGAGGAACTGCCGCTGCTGCGGCGTGAGCTTGCGCCAGGTGTTCGCGTTGAAGATGACGCCCAGCTCGATGGCGTAGAAGCCCGGCTCGACCCGGTACTTGGTGCGCTCGTGCCAGCCGAGATCGAAGATGCCGATCAGCGGCCACCCGTAGCCGTCGACCACGCCGCGCTCGAGGGCCGTGTACACCTCGCCCGGGGCGATCTGGATGACGCTCGCGCCGAGCTTCTGGAAGAACTCGCGGTAGATGGGGGCCACCCGAAGCTTGAGGCCGGTGAGATCCGCCTTGTCGATCTTCTTGTTCGTGTAGATGTAGTACTGGATGCCTTCGCCGGTGCGGGCGTAGTAGTACAGGCCCTTCTCGAGGAAGATCTTGTTGAGGGTGTCCAGCACGCCGTTCTTGCGCATCTCGGCCATGGTGAGATGGGTGTAGTTGAGCGCAAGTCCCTCGGGCACGATGCTCGTGGTGAACGACGTGGTGGTGTTGGCGAGGTCCACCACCCCGCCCCGCAGCGCATTGGCCAGTTCGAACGTGGGGATCGCCTTCGGCCCGCCCACGTAGTTGATCTGCACCAGCCCCTTGCCCTCCTCGTTCACCTTCTTGATGAAGCGCTCGAAGTTGCGGGCGTAGTAGGTGCCTTCCTGGAACGCGTTGGCGGCGCGCAG
>CAZEDA010000273.1:0-5170 GCA_964510915.1 uncultured Rhodocyclaceae bacterium
GGGGCCGGTCTGATCGCGGCATTGGTCGGCTGGATCGGCGCCTGGCTGTCGGTGGCCTTCCATTTGCGCCGGCTCGACCCCACATAAGGTGGAAGTGGGGAAGCCCTACAGATTTCGGAAACTTTGCCGAGGTTTGGCACTCATATAAGTAGAGTGCTAACATCCCCCGCATAGGAGGTTCGTGCAGCCATGACAAACGCCTTGTCCCCCGCCATGCCGGTGCCGTCGGTCGCCACGATCGACAGCTACATCCAGGCAGTGAACCGTTTCCCCCTGCTCACCCAGGAGGAGGAGACGCGCCTGGGCCGCGAACTGCGTGACGGCAACAATCTGGACGCCGCCCGCCAGCTCGTGCTGTCGCACCTGCGGCTGGTCGTCTCGGTGGCCCGCGGTTATCTCGGTTACGGCCTGCCCCAGGCAGACCTGATCCAGGAAGGCAACATCGGCCTGATGAAGGCGGTGAAGCGCTTCGACCCCGAGCGCGGCGTGCGCCTCGTGTCCTTTGCCGTTCACTGGATCCGCGCCGAAATCCACGAGTACATCCTGCGCAACTGGCGCATCGTGAAGATCGCAACCACCAAGGCGCAGCGCAAGCTGTTCTTCAACCTTCGCAGCATGAAGACGGGCCTCAACACGCTGACGCCCGACGAAGTGGATGCGATGGCGACGGAACTGCGGGTGAAGCCGGAGGAAGTCGTTGAGATGGAGACCCGTCTGGGTGGCGGCGACGTCGCGCTGGAGCCGTCGAACGACGACGACGAAGACACCTACAGCCCGATCGCGTATCTCACCAACGCCGACGAAGAGCCGGGGCGGATCCTCGAGCACGAACAGAACGAGCGCGTCCGGTCGGAAGCACTGGCCAGCGCACTCGAAGCGCTCGACGCCCGCAGCCGCCGGATCATCGAAGCCCGCTGGCTGAAGGAGCAGGACACCGCCACGCTGCACGATCTGGCAGCCGAGTTCGGCGTGTCCGCCGAGAGGATCCGTCAGATCGAAGCGCGGGCCATGCAGAAGATCCGCGCTGCCATGGCGGAAACCGTCTGATCGAAGACCGCCGCTGTCAGGCGTGACGAAGGGCGTCCGATTCGGGCGCCCTTTTTCTTTTCAGCCGGCGGCGAGAAGCGCGCGGATGTCCGACGCGATGGCCTCTGCACCGAGTGCGCCGTTCACGAACAGCCTGACCCTTCCCTGACCGTCGAAGATGTACATGCTCGAGGAGTGGTCGACCGTGTAGGCGTCCGGCGTCGCGCCTGCCTGCTTCTGGGCGATCACGCGAAACTCCTTGGTGGTTCGCCCGATGTCGTCGACGGAACCGGTGAGTCCGAGAAACCGCGGGTGGAAGTGGGTGACGTAGGGCTTCATGACGGCAGCCGTGTCGCGTTCCGGGTCGACGGTGATCAGCAGCACCTGCACCCGGCTCGAGTCGTCACCGAGAAGCTTCATCGCCGAGGCGAGCTTCGCCAGGGACGTCGGGCAGACATCCGGGCAATGGACGAAGCCGAAGAAGACCACCACCACCTGACCGCGAAAATCCTCGAGCGAACGTGCCTTGCCGTCGTGATCGGTCAGCTGGAACTGCCGGGCGAAGTCCGCGCCGGTGATGTCTGTGGACGTGAAGCTCGGACCGGACTGCTTGCCGCACCCTGAAACGAGCGCGGCGACTGCCGCTGCTCCGACCGCAAAGAGCCAGCGGCGTCTGGGCGCCATCACCACCCGACGTAGTGGTCGACGAGCAGCACTGCAAAGAGCGCCGTGAGATAGACGATCGAGTAGCGGAAGGTCTTGCGCGCCAGCGCATCGCTGTACTCGACATACACCGACCACGCGTACCAGAGGAAGAGCCCCCCAAGCGCAAGGGCACCGACCAGGTAGATGACGCCGCTCATGCGCACAGCGAAGGGCATCAGCGTCACGGCGACGAGAATGATCGTGTAGAGCAGCACGTGCAGGCGCGTGAATTTCTCGCCGTGGGTCACCGGCAGCATGGGCAGGCCGGCCTTCGCGTACTCGTTGCGGCGATACAGCGCGAGCGCCCAGAAGTGCGGCGGCGTCCACGCGAAGATGATGAGAAACAGGAGCAGGGCTTCGTGTCCCACCTGGCCGGTGACGGCGGCCCAGCCCAGAACGGGAGGCATTGCGCCGGAGGCGCCGCCGATCACGATGTTCTGGGGCGTGGCCGGCTTGAGAAGCACCGTGTAGATGACCGCGTAGCCCACGAACGTCGCGAGGGTGAGCCACATGGTGAGCGGGTTGACCAGCGAATGCAGGACCCACAGTCCGAAACCGCCGATCAGGCAGGCAAACGTGAGCGCCTGGGGCGATGTGAGCTGCCCCATCGGCAGGGGGCGCGCACGAGTGCGCGCCATCAGGGCATCGAGCTTCTGTTCCACCAGGCAGTTGATGACGGCGGCAGCGCCAGCCACCAGTGCAATCCCCACGGTACCGGCGAGCAGGGGCTGCAGCGGCACCCAGCCCGGCGTGGCGAGGAACATGCCGATCACCGCCGTGAAGACGATCAGCGACACCACCCGCGGCTTCGTGAGCTGATAGAACTGCTGAAGGCGGGACCCGAGTCCGGGCAAGGTCAGGGCGGTCGACATATGCGCTCTCCGCGAAGCGTCTTTCACACAGCAGGCGAGTGTAGCATCGCCCCCCTGCGAAGGCACGCCTCAACGGACCTTACCGACGGCATCAGCCGATCCGCGAGACCTTGAGCAGATGAATGAGATCCTTCTTCACCCGGTTCAGGTCAGGGTCCTTCGGGAAACGCATCATCAGATTGCCGATGGGATCGATCACGAACAGGTGATCACGGGGGCTGCGGTCCTTGAGGAGCGCCGCCAGTCCGGGAATGTCCCCCTGTCGCAGCACCTGGGTGCCCTCGTACTCGCGCAGCAGCGCGCCGTCCGGCGTCCGCTCGTCGTCGACGAGCCAGAGCCTTTCGAGCCTTTCCATCTCCTTGCCCTGAGTCAGCCGCAGCTGGCGCAGTTGCCAGAGCTTCGCGCGGCACGGTTCGCCGCACTCTCCGGAGTCGGCCATCAGGAGAATCCACTTGCCCTTGAGGGGCGCGGTCGGACCGCTCGGCCCGGTACCCGCGATCTCGGGCACAGGCGTCGGCGCGATCAGTTCGCCATAGTTGCGGACACCCTCCGGCCGCCACACGTAGTAGAAGAAGTACGAGGCGGCCACGGGCGCAATGCACACCAGCGCCAGCAGAATGAGGCTACGACGGGATCGCTTTTGATGGGCGCTTTCGGACGCTGAAGTAGACATAGAACACCACGATGAGGGCCGCCATGGCGGCCCATTGAAAGGCGTACCCGTAATGCTTGGCCGCGCCGGTCGCCGGCTGCGGCCACTGACGGACGAGGCCGTCACCGACATCGTTCGTCTGCTGGACGATCAGCGGCTGGAAGGTCTTGCCGAACCGCTGCGCGTAGCGCTCGACCGTCACGTTCTGCCAGACCCGACTCTCCAGCGCCGGCTCGGCCAGTTCGAGAAACCGGCTGGCGGGCGGAAGAGCAACACCCTCGATCGACACGTGTCCCGATGGCGTCGCGACCTCGGGAATCACGGACCGGTCGAGGTTTCCGGCAATCCACCCTCGCTTCACGAGCACACTCTGCCCGCCGGGCAGCGCGAGCGCCGTGAACACGATGAACCCCGGTTGCGCCCCGCGGGTCTGATTGTCCAGAAGGACGACGGTTTCCCGCTGGAACTGGCCGGACACGACGACGCGCCGATAACGCAACGTGGCCTCCGAGACCGCCGCATTGCCGATCTCGATCGGCGGGTCGGCCGCCCCGGCGCTCGCCTCCGCGGCGATCCGGTCCTTCTCCTGCCCGCGGCCGTATTGCCACATGGCAGCCGAGGTCGTTAGGGCCAACCCCGCGAGAGCGGCAACAGTCGCGACGAAACGGCGTTTACCGGGCATGGAACGCCACACTCGGCACCGAGGGCCGCACCAAAGAGCGGCACATGGCAAACCCGGGTTTCGTTAAACTGCCCATGGCAACTGCATCGAAGAAATCACCATGAAAATCGTCGTCGTCTTTGTTCTGCTCATGATCGTCGGGAGCCTCGGCTCCGCGCTCTTCTACCTCATCAAGGACAAGGGCAGCACCGACCGCGCCGTCAAGGCGCTCACCATTCGCGTCGGACTCTCCATGGCACTGTTCCTCGTGCTCATGGGCAGCTACTACTTCGGGCTGCTGCCTGGTCACCGACTGTAAGGTCCGACCGCCTCTGGGGGGCGTCCGGCTGCAAGACTCCGCTTTGACTTCCGACTCGCGGGACGATTCGATCGCCGCAAAAAAAATCGCCGCACGGTAAGCCGGTGCGGCGATCTTCCAGACTCTCCCTCTTGGGAGAGAGCCTGTTCTCCCCCTCTATCGACGTACCCGTTACAGCCAATACACGAGCACGAAGAGCAGCAGCCACACCACGTCCACGAAGTGCCAGTACCAGGACACGGCTTCGAAGGCGAAGTGATTTTCGGGCTTGAAGTGCCCGGCAAGACAGCGGAACAGGATCACGATGAGCATGATCGTGCCCATCGTCACGTGGAAACCGTGGAATCCCGTCAACATGTAGAACGTGGCCCCGTAGGCACCCTGAGACAGCGTCAGGTTGAGCTCATGGGCGGCATGCACGTATTCGTAGACCTGCAGGCAGATGAACGAGATGCCGAGGATGATGGTCAGGGCGAGGCCCAGGTTCAGCTGGGTGCGATCGTTCTTCTTGAGAGCCCAGTGCGCCCAGGTCACCGTGATGCCGGACGTCAGCAGGAGCAGCGTGTTGATGGCCGGGATGCCCCACGCGCCCATCGGTGAGAACTTCTCCTCGATGCCGGGGCCGGAGACGGGCCAGCCCGACTTGAACTCGGGCCAGAGCAGCGCTCCCGTGTCGGCATCCGCCAGTCCCGGGACCGACAGGGCGCGCATGTAGAACAGAGCGCCGAAGAAGGCCGCGAAGAACATCACTTCCGAGAAGATGAACCAGCTCATGCTCCAGCGGAAGGAAATGTCGACCTGCGGGCTGTAGGTACCGGTCTCGCTCTCGCGGGCCACCGTGCCGAACCAGCCGAACATCATGTAGGCAAGGATCGCGAGGCCGATGCACAGAAGCCACGGACCGGCGCCGACGTCGTTCATGAACATCGCGGAGC
>CAZEDA010000274.1:0-5166 GCA_964510915.1 uncultured Rhodocyclaceae bacterium
TTGGGTGACATCACCCGAAGCGGCTGGGACCGGTTGCCGTAGATGCGGTTCAGCGCGGACAGCTCGGCAATGTCGCCTACAGGCGTGCCGGTGCCGTGGGCGACGACGGCATCCACGTCGTCCACACCGCCGGGCAGGCGGGCGTTCTCGACGGCCATCTCCATCACCTTCTGTTCGTACCGCCCCTCGGGTTCCGGGGACGACGGGTGGTAGCCGTCGGCGAGTGTCGCGTAGCCGCGAAGGCGGCCGTGAATGACGGCGCCGCGCTTGCGCGCGCGCTCGACGCGTTCGAGCACGAACATGCCTGCGCCCTCGCCGAGCATCACGCCGAACCGTTCCTTGTTGAACGGCCGGCAGGTCTTGTAGGGGTCGGGCTGCGGCGTGAACATCTTGTTGTTGCGGGCGCCGAAGTACACCAGCGGGCTGATCGGGCAATCCGTCCCGCCGGCGATGGCGACGTCGATCTCGCCCGCTTCGATCATCTTCGCGGCAATCCCCATGGCGTCGTGGGAAGACGCGCACGCGGTCGCGATGGACAACTGCGGCCCGTGCAGGCCGAAGCGCAGCGCGATGTGCGCGGCCGGCATGTTGAGCAGGCAGTTGGCCATGAACTTCGACGACACGGCATCCGGCCCGGATGAATCCAGCAGGGCCTGATTCTCGCCGTCCCAGTCCACGCCGCCCAGCGCGCTGCCCACCACCACCGCAGTGCGGAGCGGATCGAAGGAGTCGAGCCCGGCGTCTGCCACTGCCTGTGCGGCGGCGGCAATCGCATAGTGCGCAAAGCGGGCGGAATTGCGTACCACCCGTTCTTCCATCCAGACACGGGCGTCGAAATCGTCGATCAGCGACATCCAGATGTTCTCGTGGCCGCTCGTTCCCCTGGCCGGCCCGGCCGCCACCTTGCCGGCGAGCAGGTTGGCGTTGAATGCTTGCAGATCGAGTCCGATGGAGGAGATCACTCCCCGACCGGTGATGGCGACGTTTTCCAAGATGGCTCTCCGGGTGCTGGCGACCGGATGCTAGAGTGATCCGGTGCCGGTCCTACGCTCGCGCTGGGGACCTGGACCGATTGTAGCAACGCGATGCTGCGCAGGCGCCCGATGCTTCGGGCCTGAAGTCCGCGCCGAGTTTTTGAAGGGAGACGCCTTGTCCAAAATGAAACTCCGCACCGAGGCCTGGCTGCTGCGCGGAATCAGCAGTCTCCCGGGCGAACTGGCCCTCATGAACGGCACGCTCACCTACTTCGTGGCGGGGACGGGCTCGGCGTGGCCGTGGCAACTGCGCAAGCTCGAAAAGATCTTCGGTGTGTCCGGGCTCGCCGATGGCGTGGACACCGGCAGGCGGGTCAAGCTCTTCAGCGAACCGGTATCGACCCTTCGCGCCTGGTGTCCCTGGTACTACTTCGGGGGCGGCATCAAGATCGTGGTGAGAGGCACGACGCTGCGCTTCAGCTTCGGTACGCCCGCCAACATGCGCGTGCGTCGCCGGCATCTCGGCGCCGGCGGTGCGATGCAGGAAGTCGCGGACAATCTCGGCGAGATCGTTCTGATGCGCAGCCGGGGCAAGCTGTGGCTCAAGGCGTTGCAGAAGGCTGCGGCGGACTGAAGCCGGACCTTCCCCGGAGGTTCGCCCGACTTTCCGCCATCCCCCGAAAAGAGGTAAAAAGCCAATTCGAGCCCTCATGCCACTGCGGATGACGCCATGAATCGGGAGCAGAACGAGCTAGTGACGAGGATCGGCCCGGGAACCCCTTGCGGCGCGCTCATGCGCAGCTACTGGCAGCCGGTGGCCATGCTGGATGAGTTCGACCCGGCAATCGATCCGCGCATGGCGCAGCGGCCCCTGAAGGCGGTCCGGCTGCTCGGGCAGGATTTCATCCTGTTCCGGGACGGTGACGGTCGCTGGGGGCTGCTCGATCGGGACTGCCCCCACCGCGGCGCCGATCTCGCCTTTGCCCGGCACGAGGGCGACGGCGTGCGCTGTCCTTTCCACGGCTGGAAGTTCGATGTGGCGGGTCGCTGCCTCGACACGCCGGCGGAGCCCGTCGGCAGCCGCTTGTGTGAGCGCGTTCGGCAGCCCAGCTATCCCGTCGTGGAAAAGGCAGGAGCCCTGTTCGCCTGGCTGGGCGAGGAGGGCAAGGCGCCGCCCATGCCGGCGTTCGACTGCTTCCTGGCGCCCGCCACGCACAGCTTCGTCTACAAGGGATTGTGGCGCTGCAACTGGCTGCAGGCGTTCGAGGTGGGCATCGACCCGGCGCATCCTTCCTTCCTGCACAGGGTGCTTGCCGACGCGCCGCTGGAGGTCATCGGCGACAACCCTGCCGGGATGCAGTTTCGCAGCGCGAGTGCCGGCGACGTTCACGGCGAGCGCTGGCCCATGTCGCGCATCATGCGCGAGTTCCATCGGCCCGAGATCAGCTCCGAGCCCGCACCCTGGGGCTATCGCATCACGGCGCTGCGTCCCATGACGGACCAACTCACGCACGTGCGCGTCACCCATGGCGTGTTTCCTCACACCTTCGTGATCCCGCTGTCCGAGACGCTCACGATCACGCAGATGCACGTGCCGGTCGACGACGAGAACACCTACTGGTACTCGTTCTTCACGAGCTTCGCGGGCCCGGTCGACAAGAATGCGATGCGCCGGCAGCGCGCCCGGTTCATCCCGCCGCCGGACTACATTCCCAAGGTCGGCCGGAATGAGAACTGGGGCTACGATCCCGACGAGCAGCGCGAGCGCACCTTCCTCGGCATGGGCGAGGAGGACATCAATCTCCACGACCAGTGGGCGGTGGAAAGCATGGGCGCCATCCAGGATCGCACCCGCGAACATCTGGGCACGTCCGACCGCATCATCATGGCCAACCGGCGCGTGCTGCTGCAGGCTATCGAGACCGTCCGCAATGGCGGTGTCGCGCCGTTCATCGGCGATGCGGCGCAGGCCCAGGCGCAGGTGGGGCCCGATACGGTGGATGGCATCGCACCCGCCGCCGACTGGGCGAACTGGTGGCGGGAGCGTGTGCAGGCCAAGCGAGACAGGGCGCCCTGGATCGTGCGGGACCATCGCGGCGTTTCCGCATGAGGCCATTCGCCCGGCGCTGCGGGCTCCAGGACGCCGCGCGTGAGGCCGCGGTCGAGCGGGTCCTTGGTCTCATCGATGCCGAAGGCCTCGAACTCGTCCGGCTGGGCTGGTGCGATCTTCATGGCGTGGTGCGTGGCAAGACGCTGACGGCCGACGCCGTGCGTGGTGCACTGCTCGACGGCGTGGGCATGGTGAGCACCCTGATGCTGAAGGACGTCGCCGACCGGACGGCGTATCCCATCTTCGAACCGGGGGGCGCCGACAGCCTCCCGGGCTTCGGTCAGGGCAACAACTTCGTGCTGCTGCCGGACCCCGACAGCCTCCGCGTCCTGCCCTGGGTGGAGGCCACGGGATGGCTGCGCGCCCAGCCGTGGCTGACCGATGGCAGTCCGGTCGTCTTCGATACCCGCCGCATCCTCGAAAGTGCGCTCGCGCGCCTGCGCGAGAAGGGCTATCGCATGGTGTGCGGGCTCGAGGTCGAGTTCCACATCTACCGGATCGAGGATACGAGTGCGCAGATGGATCCGGACGACGCTTCGTGGCCGGGAGAGCCGCCGCGGGTGTCGATGATCCACCCCGGGTACCACCTGCTCGGCGAGGACTGGTTCGATCTCGCCGAGCCCGCATTGCGCATCGTCCAGCGCACGGCACAGTCGCTGGGCATGCCGCTGCTTTCGCTGGAGGTGGAACTGGGGCCCAGTCAGGTGGAGGCCGTCTTCGCGCCGACCGATGCGCTCACCGCCGCGGACAACATGGTGCTGTTCCGCAGCGCCGTGAAGATGGCGCTGCGCCGCGCGGGCTACCACGCCACCTTCGTGTGCCGTCCTCCTTTCCGGAACGTGATGTCGAGCGGCTGGCATCTGCACCAGTCACTGGTTGATATCGGGCGCGGACGCAATGTGTTCCAGAGGGACGAGCCCGCCACGGATGTGAGCCCGCTGGATGCACGCCAGGTGCTGTCCGATCTCGGCGCGCATTACCTTGCCGGGCTGCTCGCGCATGCGCGCGGCGCGACCGTGTTCTGCACCCCGACGGCCAATGGCTACGGACGCTTCCGCCCGAACGAACTCGCACCCCAGTCGGTACTGTGGGGGCCGGACAACCGCGGCGCGATGCTCCGCGTGGTGGGCGAGAGCGGCGATCCGGCGACTCGTATCGAGAATCGCGCCGGCGAGCCGGCTGCGAATCCGTATCTGTACTTTGCCTCGCAGATCTACGCGGGGCTCGACGGCATCGAACGCAAACTGCCCGCACCCGAGGGCACCCGGTCACCCTATGCGACAGGGGCGGCGGAGCAACTGCCGACAAACCTTGCGGAAGCTCTCGATGCCCTCGCGCAGGACGAGATGCTCTGCGACAGCTTCGGCGCCGAGTTCGTGCGCTACTTCGACACCATCAAGCGCCAGGAGGTGCGGCGTCTGGACCAGGCGGAAGACAAGGACGCGTTCCACCGCCGGGAATTCTTCGGGCGCCTCTGATCCCATGGTCATGGTCCATTTCGTTTCGGCGGGCACCGAAGGCGAGTCGACGGTGCAGTCGGTTCAGGCCAAGGTCGGCCTCAGCGTGATGCAGGCTGCGGTGGCGGCAGGCGTCCGGGGAATCGCGGCAGACTGCGGCGGCATGCTCACGTGCGCGACATGCCACGTCTTCGTGGACGCGGCATGGCTCGATCGCCTCGTTCCGCCGGACGAGGACGAGCAGTCGATGCTGGACTTCACGGCAGCCCCGCGCGAGGCGAACAGCCGGCTGAGTTGCCAGCTCGTGCTCACCGAGTCGCTGGACGGCCTGACGGTTCGGCTGCCGGTCTCGCAGTACTGAGGTTTCCGCCCCACGCGAGTTGTGCCCGGCTCGCGGCGGCGTCCGTCATCTCAGCGCACTGCGGATCAGCATCGGGGAACCGGAGACCGTCAGGGTCCGCACACCGGTCATGGATGCCGCCGCGCCAAACAGATCCGCGCGCGACTGGGCAGCCCAGTCCGCAGGAACGGTCAGCGTCGTCGCCGCTCCTTCGCTCCAGACGATCCAGCCTCGCGTCCCGTCGGTCATGCGCAGATGCATGGTCCAGAGGCCGGAGGCCTGCCG
>CAZEDA010000275.1:0-2735 GCA_964510915.1 uncultured Rhodocyclaceae bacterium
CCGCCCCGTGGGCCGCGCTCGCGTAAAGCTCCGGCCGGCCGACCAGCGCCAGCAGGACCACTTGTTCGAGTGACGCCCCCGCCGCCCGGCGCGGGCTGGGGCGCTGCGGGGCCTCCTGACGGCTGCGCCAGTTGCGCTCGGATGGGGCCGGCGCTGCCGCCGGGGCCATTCCGGCCGCCCGGGCCACGGCATCCCGCATGGTCCGGCCCAGGTTGCGGGCCGTGATCTTCGCGGTGAGGGCCTCGGCCTCCTTCAGGAAGGCAGCCTTGCCCTCCGGGGTTTCCATGTCCACGCGGGACTGCAGCTCCCGCAGCATGAAGTGCGACAGCGGTTCGGCCTCGGCCACCAGCCGCCCGAAGGCTTCGGCCCCCTGAGCGCGGACGAAGGAGTCGGGGTCGTCCTTTTCGGGCAGGAAGAGAAACTGCACCTGCTTGCCGTCGACCATGGACTCCAGGCTCACCTCCAGCGCGCGCCACGCGGCGCGGCGCCCGGCGGCATCGCCGTCGAAACAGAAGGTGATGCGGTCGGTCTGGCGCAGCAGCTTCTGCAGGTGGGTCGGCGTAGTGGCCGTCCCGAGCGTGGCCACCGCGTTGCCAACGCCGTGCTGGGCGAGCGCGACGACATCCATGTAGCCCTCGACCACGATGATCCGGTTTTCCTTGCGGATCGCCTGCCGGGCCTGGAACAGGCCGTACAGCTCGCGCCCCTTCTCGAAGACCGGCGTCTCGGGCGAATTCAGGTACTTCGGCTCGCCGGCTCCCAGCACGCGCCCGCCGAAACCGATGATGTCGCCCCGCTGATTGACGATGGGGAACATGATCCGGTCCCGGAACCGGTCGTAGCGCCGGCCCTCGTCGTTGGCGATGACCAGACCGGCTTCCACGAGCTGGGGCGAGTTGTAGTCCCCGAAGACCGCCGCGAGGTTCTGCCAGCCTTCCGGCGCGTAACCCAGCCCGAAGCGAGCAGCGATCTCGCCGGTCAGGCCGCGGTTCTTGAGGTAGGCGACGGCCGTGTCGGAGCGCTTCAGCTGGTCCTTGTAGAACTTGGCGGCCTTGGCGAGCAGTTCGGTCAGGGCCGGGGCGGCGCGGGCCGCGGCCTCCTGGGCTTCGGAGCGCTGCACCTCGGGAACGGCCATCCCCACCCGGGTGGCGAGTTCCTTCACGGCGTCGATGAAGCCCATGCCGTGGTGCTCCATCAGAAAGCTGATGGCGGTGCCGTGGGCGCCGCAGCCGAAGCAGTGATAGAACTGCTTGGTCGGGCTGACGGTGAAGGACGGGGACTTCTCGTTGTGGAACGGGCAGCAGGCGACCAGGTTCGAGCCCGCGCGCTTGAGCGGCACGGCCGCCTCGATCACATCGACGATGTCGACCCGACCGAGAAGATCCTGGATGAAGGACTGCGGAATCATGCGCCCGCCGACTCCCCGCTGAATTGACGCCGGGGAGCCGGCGTCATGCGACCGTAAAGTACGGCCGATTATAGGTGGCAAACCGGGAGGGTCGACACCCCCGCCGGGCCCGACAGCGTCAGGATTGCGAGAGCTTGTCCTTCACCAGCCTGGAAACGGCCGTCATGTCGGCCCGCCCCGCGAGCCGGGGCTTCAGGAGCGCCATGACCTTGCCCATGTCCTGGGGACCCTTGGCGCCGGATTCGGTCACGGCACCGGCCACCGCCGCGGCGATCTCGGCCTCGGTCAGGCCCTGGGGCATGTAGGCCTGCAGCACCGTCATCTCGAACTTCTCGGCATCGGCCAGATCCTGGCGCTGCGCGGCCTCATATTGAGACACAGAGTCGCGGCGCTGCTTCAGCATCTTGTCGATGACCGCGACGATGTCGGCGTCGGTCAGGTCCTTGCGTTCGTCCACCTCGCGCTGCTTGATCGCCGCCAGGAGCAGGCGCACGGCCGAGAGCCGGGCGGTGTCCTTGGCGCGCATCGCGGTTTTCATGTCTTCGGTGATGCGGGTCTTGAGTTCGGACATGGTGGGTCTCCAGGAAAACAAAAACCCCGCGGCCAACCTTGCGGCGCGCGGGGTCGTGCGACCGGAAGAAAACGGGCTCAGTAGAGCTTGGGCGGCAGGATCTGGCTGCGCAGGCGCTTGTGATGGCGCTTGATCGCTGCCGCGAGCTTCCGTTTGCGCTCTGCCGTGGGCTTTTCATAGAATTCCCGGGCTCTCAGTTCGGTGAGAAGGCCGGTTTTTTCCACGGTGCGCTTGAAGCGGCGCAACGCCACTTCGAAGGGCTCGTTTTCCTTGACGCGTACGGTCGGCATGTGAATTCGGTTCCTCTGGGTCGCTGTAAGCTGGGGCGCTGCAAGAGTGAATTGAGCAGTCGCCGAGGGTGGGCGGCGATTACTAAAAACAAGGCGCGGGAGAGTACCAGAACTCCCGCCACTATGGAATGCTTGCCCATGAATCTCCCCGCCACGCCGGGACGCCCATGATCGTCCTGGGGATCGAATCGTCCTGCGACGAGACCGGCATCGCCCTGTACGACACCGAACGGGGGCTCCTCTCCCACGCCCTGCATTCCCAGGTGGATCTCCACGCCGCCTACGGGGGGGTCGTTCCGGAACTCGCCTCGCGGGACCACATCCGGCGCTTCCTGCCCCTCACCCGTCAGACCCTGGCCGAGGCCGGCGCCTCGCTGGCGGATGTCGCGGGTGTGGCCTACACCGAAGGGCCCGGACTGCCCGGCGCCCTGCTGGTCGGCGCGGGCGCCGCCAACGGGCTCGCGTT
>CAZEDA010000275.1:2835-5151 GCA_964510915.1 uncultured Rhodocyclaceae bacterium
GGAACACCCGGCCGCTTCAAGCTGCCGCGGCCCAAGCTCACGTCCGGGGACCTCGACTTCAGCTTCAGCGGGCTCAAGACGGCGGTTCTCCTGGCCTCCAAGGCCGGGCCGCTGGACGACCGCGGCCGGGCGGACCTCGCCGCGGAGTTCCAGCAGGCGGTGACGGACGTCCTGGTGACCAAGACCATCGGCGCTGCCCGCCAGACCGGAGCACGCCAGATCGTGGTGGCCGGCGGAGTAGGCGCCAACCGCCTGTTGCGGGAAAGGCTCACCCAGGCCGCCGGGGCAGCGGGCTGCCAGGTGTTCTATCCCAAACTCGAGTTCTGCACCGACAACGGCGCGATGATCGCCTTCGCCGGGGCGATGCGGCTGAAGGCGATGCGGGAGCCGGGCGCGTTCGGGGTTCAGCCCCGCTGGGAGTTGTCGGCGCTCGCACCCGCCTGAGGCGTTGCCTCCGCGGCACGCTGGCCCACGCGGCCTTCCTTGCCTTCCATCAGCTTGCGAATGTTCGCGCGGTGGCGCCAGACGAGCAGCACCGCCATCACCGCGACGATCCCGGTCTGCCCCGCGCTGCCGCTGAACACCCAGGTGAGCACCGGCGCAGCGACCGCCGCGAACAGGGCGCCCACCGAAGAGATCCTGCTCACCGCAAACGCCGCCAGCCAGCAGCCCGAAACCGCCAGGCCCAGCCAGCCCGAGATGCCGTAAAGCACGCCGGCGGCCGTCGCCACCCCCTTGCCACCGCGGAACTTGAAGAAGATCGGGTACAGATGCCCGAGGAAGGCGGCGAGTCCGGCCGCTGCCAGATCGACGCCGTCGAATCCGAACTGCTCGGCCAGGGCGCGTCCCACCAGCACCACCACCACACCCTTGAGCGCATCGCCCAGCAGGGTGAGTACGGCCGCGGCCTTGTTGCCGGTTCTGAGGACATTGGTGGCGCCGGGATTTCCGGAACCGTAGGAGTGCGGGTCGGGCAACCCCATGGCGCGGCTCACGAGCACCGCGAACGAGAGAGAGCCCACGAGATAGCCGAAGATGAGCAGGAGGATCAGGTTCATGCCGCTATCTTACAATCCGGGCCTTCCCCAACGCCCGGAGATCGTCCCATGACCGAATCGATGCGCTTTTCGGTGAGCCACGCGGCGGAGAGCGGCTTCGCCGATGACGGTCTGCGGCCATTCTTCCAGTATCGGGATCTCGGCATCCGCGATGCCACGGCCGGCAAGGTGGTCGCCCACGTGATCCGCGCGAAGCCCGGCGTGCCCGCCAAGCCCGAGCGCCATCTCCACGCCGTGGAGTTCCAGATGGTCTATGTGCTCAAGGGCTGGATCAAGTTCGACTACGAGGGTGTCGGCGAAGTCACGCTGACCCCCGGGTCGTGCGTGCATCAGCCGCCGGGCATCCGGCACACGGAACTGGGACATTCCGACGACCTCGAACTGATCGAGATCGTGCTGCCGGCGGATTTCGAAACCCGCCTCGCCTGAAGGGGCCGGGCATTGGCCTGCCTTGTGCTACTCTCGCCGGTGGCTGGCGCGCGGGCCGACGTCGAGGCATTCGACCCGTGGTTGCAGGGAAACGGGCAATCTCCCGCGTAGTCCTGAATCGTGCGCAGTCTCTCGAAGTTGTCGTCGCTCAACCCGCTAGGAGTTCCCTGAAATGACTGGAGTGATTCTGCTCGGCGCGCCGCTGGCCGTCGTGCTTGGCTGCCTCTACTGGGTGCTGTCCTTCTCCAAGGAGCAGGACCGCATCAATGCCGAGCGCTGGAAAGCCCAAGGCCTCAAGTAAATCCCGGCCCTGGTGCATCAGGCCCCGCGGTGGCGACACCCCGGGGCTTTTTCTTTGGTACGGCCGATTCGGTGATTCCGCCGCTGCCTTGCATCCGGGTTCGGACCGGAACCGTACATCGCGGCATCGCTTCACCATCTGCCACCGGGAGACACCGATGCACGCCGCGACCACGATTGCCAACGACACCTATCCCCTGCCGATCCGGACCTACCTCGCGGCGCTCGCGCTGGCCAATCGGGCCGGCGAATGGCTCCCGGGTCTGGCACTCCGACTGCTGCTGGCGTGGGAGTTCTGGGAAGCCGGGCTGGAGAAACTGCGTGCCGACAACTGGTTCGCGGACATCCAGTCGGACTTCCCGTTTCCGTTCTCGGTGATTCCGCCGGAGATCTCGTGGCAGATGGCCACCTGGACCGAAGTGCTGGGCGCGGTGGGTCTGCTGGTGGGTCTCGGCACCCGGTTCTGGGCGGTGTCGCTGTCCATCCTGACCATCGTGGCCTGGGCGGCGGTCCACGCGGGCAACGGCTA
>CAZEDA010000276.1:0-5134 GCA_964510915.1 uncultured Rhodocyclaceae bacterium
CCGACTACTCCACGGAAATCTCCCGCCTCTCCGCCCTGAAGCCCGACGTGATCCTTTCCACGGCCTGGGGCGGTGACCTCGACACCTTCGTGCGCCAGGCGTCCCAGCGCGGACTCACGAAGAAGTCGACGATGGTCCTGCCGCTCGTGGAAAGCTCGCTGGAACGTCTCGGCACCGCCGTGCCGGACGGCGTGATCGGCGGCATGCGCGGCGACCATTACTACCTGCACCCCGAGTACAAGGACGACGCCCGGCACAAGGCATTCGTGCAGAAGTTCCGCGCGAAGACCAAGTCCTACCCGATCTACCCCGTCTATCACATGGTGCAGGCTCTCGAAGCGCTGGCCGCCGGCTACGAGAAGGCGATCAAGGCCAACAAGGGCAAGTGGCCCACGACCGAGCAGGTCACGGACGCGATGCGCGGCCTGGAATTCCGCGGGCTCACACGGCCGGTACGCATCCGCGAAGACGGCCAGGGCCTGGAAGACCAGATGCTCGGTGTCACCAGGACCCTGCCCGGTCAGCCCTTCGCCACGCTCACGAATCTCACGCTCATTCCCGCCCCGCTCGTCACCACCCCGGTGGGTCAGCGTTCTCCGGAATGGGTGAAGACCGTGAAGCCGGACCTGCTGAAGAGCCCGGCCATCAAGACCTTCCCCGACGCCGGCAACTGAGTCCACGGTAGTTCCGATGACGATCGACCTTCTGCTCCTGGCACTCGCCGACGGGTTCTCCTACGCGGGGCTGCTGTTCCTCGTGGCGCTCGGCCTCACGATGATCTTCGGCGTGATGGGCATCGTGAACGTGGCCCACGGCAGCTTCTACGCCTTCGGGGGCTACACCGCGGCGACCATCGCCCTGTGGCTCGTGGAACGGCAGGCGCCCACGTTCATGCTGCTGGGCGGCCTGCTCCTTGCCGCGGTGGTGGTCGGGGTCATCCTCGGCACCGCGGTGGAGGCCGGGCTGCTGCGCCGGGTGCAGGACAAGGATCCGATCCTTCAGCTCCTCGTCACGTTCGCCGCGTTCATGATCTTCGAGGACCTCCAGCGGCTCATCTGGGGCGCCCAGCCCCGGACGGCCGCTGAGATCGTGGACCGCCTCGGCAACGTCGAACTCTTCGACGTCACGTACACGGTCTACCAGGTGATCCTCATCCCCGCGGTCGCGGGCATTGCGTACGTTCTGCTTCGCGGCTTTCTCCGCCGCACCCGGATCGGCAAGCAGATCGTCGCCGTCACCCACAGCCGCGAAGTTGCCACTGCGCTGGGCATCAACGCCCGCCGCATCGGCTGGCTCACGTTCCTCATCGGCGCCGTGCTCGGCGCCCTGGGCGGCGCCCTCGCGGCGCCGATCACTTCCCTGGTCCCCGGCGTCGGCACCGACATGATCGTGCTGTCGTTCTCCGTGGTGGCCACCGCGGGCCTCGGCCAGATCACCGGCGCGCTCATCACGGCGCTGATGATCGGGGTCGCCCGTTCCATTGCGGTCTACACCATGCCCGAACTCGAAGTGGTGGTGCCCTACCTCATCATGGTGGTGGTGCTGCTCATCCGCCCGAGCGGCCTGTTCACCGTCGCGCAGGCGCGGAGGATCTGATGTCGCCGTCCATGATCCGCATTCTCGTGACCATCGGCGCCCTGGCCATGGTCGGCCTGGGTCTCGCCCTGCCCTGGCTCAAGACGCCCGCCATCTTCGTGCTGAGCTACGGCCTCGCCGCGCTGGGCGTGGTGGTGATGCTCCGGGGCGGCCAGATCTCCTTCGGGCACGCGATGTACGCGTGCATCGCGGGGTACACCGTGGCGTTCATCCAGCGTGCGCACCCCGAAACCGATGGCGTCGTGCTCGTGATTGCCGGCGTTGCCGTCGCCACCGTGGCGGGCGGCATCATCGGTGTGTTCGTCGTGCGCTACCGCGCCATCTTCTTCGGCATGCTGAACCTGGCCCTGTCGATGGTGCTCTTCTCGCTGCTCGCCAAGCTGTACGAGATTTCCGGCGGCACCGACGGCCTCCGGATCTCCCGCCCCCCACTGGCTGGCATCACCCTCGAGCGCGACGGTTTCGAGTCCGTGCTGCTGGTGGCCAGCGTCGTGATCGCCGTGTTCCTCGGCTGGCTCGTGCAGCGGTACTTCCGCTCCGCGGCCGGCGAAGCGCTGGCAGGCGTCAAGACCAACGAGGCCCGCCTCGAGTACCTCGGGCTCTCCGCCCAGCGGGTACTGTGGTTCGGCTACGTGATCTCCGCTGCGCTGGTCGGCATGTCCGGCGCCCTGTTCGCTCTGGTGCAGGGTCTGGTGACCCCGGAGATGGGCTACTGGCTGCGCTCCGGCGAGTTCGTGTTCATCGCGATTCTCGGCGGGTCGGTGCATGCGTTCGGCGCGTTCCTCGGGGCTGTCCTGTTCGAACTGATCAAGCTCACGGCGGCGGCCTACCTCACCGGCGTGTGGCAGATGCTGCTGGGCATCACCCTCATCGCCGTGATTCTCGTCGCACCCACCGGCATCGCCGGCCTGCTGCGGATGGGTGCCCGCCCGACGGAGGCCTCCCGATGACTGCCCTGGTCCGCACGGAGAAGCTCTCGCTCTCCTTCGGCGGTGTCGTGGCCGCCGACGCCATCGATTTCGAACTGCACGCCGGCGAACGCCTCGCCGTGATCGGCGCGAACGGCGCCGGCAAGACGACCTTCATCAACATCGTGACGGGCTTCCTCAAGCCCACCTCCGGCCGGATCTACGTCGACGGCAAGGACGTCACCTCGCTCGACCCGCGGCGTATCGTCCGTCTGGGCGTGGGCCGGTCGTTCCAGTTGCCCCAGCTGTTCCTGGAACACACGGTGCGCCAGTGTCTGGAGATCGCGCTCATCGGCAAGGGCGGCGGTCTCGGCTTCTTCAAGTCGCTGTCGCAGCAGGTGGACCGCAAGGAGATCGATCACACGCTCGATCTGGTGGGGCTGCGCGAACGCGCCGAAGAGCCCTGCGCGTCGCTGCCCGAAGGCCAGCGCAAGCTGCTCGATGTCGCCATGGCGCTCGCGCTTCGTCCCAAGCTGCTCATCATGGACGAGCCCACCAGCGGTGTGGCCTCCGAGGACAAGCTCGATCTCATGAATGCAGTGATGCGCGCACTCGAGGAACAGAAGGTGACGAGCTGGTTCGTGGAACACGACGTGGACATCGTCACGCGCTACGCCACGCGGGTGGCTGCCTGGATCAGCGGCCGGATCGCCGCGGACGGCACGCCGCAGTCCGTTCTGGCGGACGAAGCCGTCCGCCGCGAAGTCCTGGGGATCGCGTAGATGCTGCGACTCGACCGCATTACCGTCGACCTCGCCGGCGCCAGCGTGCTGCGCGAGGTCTCTGCCGAACTGCACGCCGGCACCATGGTGGCTGTCGTGGGCCGCAACGGCGCCGGCAAGACCACGCTGCTGCGCACGATCATGGGCCTCACCAAGCTGAAGCATGGCGGCGCCGAATTCGACGGCGAGAAGCTCCACCTGATGCCGGCGCACCATCGGGCCCGGCTCGGCATCGGCTACGCGCCGGAAGACCGCGTGATCTTCCCCACGCTCACGGTGCGCGAGAACCTGTGCCTGCCCTGCGAAGCCCACGGCCTCGGCAGCGCGGAGATCAACTCACGACTCTCCACCGTGCTTGAAGTGGCGCCGCAACTGCGGGACATGCTGCCCCGCGCTGGCGCGGCGCTCTCCGGAGGCCAGGGCAAGATGGTCGCGCTCGGCCGGGCCCTCATGATCGGCACGCGCCTCGTGCTGCTGGACGAGCCCTACCAGGGCCTCGCCCCCGCCCTGGCGCTCCAGTACGGGGAAGCCCTCATCCGTCTCCGGAAAGTCCGCCCCGAACTTTGCGTCGTCGTGACCGAATCCAATGCGAGCCTGCTGCGGGACATGCAGGACCAGACCCTGACGCTCGAACGTGGCGCGCTCCAGGGAACGCAACCTCATTCCACGTGACAGCCGTCACAACCAGGAGAAGTGCGATGAATCGGATGCTTATCGGTGGCCAGTGGGTCGATGCCCGCGATGGCGAGACCATTCCCGTAGTCAATCCGTCCGACGGCCAGACGTTCGATCAGCTTCCCCGTGGGCGCGCCCATGAGGTCGACCTCGCGGTGAAGGCTGCCCGCGCCGCCCGTGAAGGCGCCTGGGGCAAGATGAACGCGACCGAACGCGGCCGCATCCTGCAGAAGCTCGCGCAGAAGGTCCTCGACAACCACGCGGAACTCGCCAAGCTCGAAGCGATGGACACCGGCAAGCCGATGACCACCGCGAAGAACGACATCACCGTGCTCGCCCGTTACTTCGAGTACTACGGCAGCGCCGCGGACAAGGTGCACGGCGAAGTGATCCCCTTCCTCGACGGCTACACGGTCACGCTGCTGCGCGAACCGCTCGGCGTCACAGGTCACATCATTCCGTGGAACTACCCCGCGCAGATGATGGGCCGCACGCTGGCCCCCGCGCTCGCCATGGGCAATGCCGCCGTGCTGAAGCCCGCGGAAGACACGAGCCTCTCCGCCCTGCGCTTCGGTGAGCTCGCGCTCGAAGCGGGTCTGCCGCCCGGTGCGCTCAACATCGTCACCGGCCTCGGCCACGAAGCCGGCGCGGCGCTCGCCGAGCACGGCGACATCAACTTCGTGACCTTCACCGGCTCGAACGAAGTCGGCACGCTGGTCCAGCAAGCCGCCGCGAAGAACGCCGTGAAGTGCGTGCTGGAACTCGGCGGCAAGTCGCCGCAGATCGTCTTCGCCGATGCCGACCTCGACCGCGCCCTGCCGATCATCGTCCGCGCGATCGTCCAGAACGCCGGCCAGACCTGCACCGCGGGCAGCCGCCTGCTGCTCCAGCGCAGCATCTACGACAGCTTCATCGCCCGCGTCGCCGAGGCCTTCGCGAAGACGCGCGTCGGCACGCCGGAGATGGACCTCGACTGCGGTCCGCTGATGAACCCCGCGCAGCTCGAGCGCGTCAACGGCTACGTGAATCGCGCGAAGCAGGACGGCCTGCCCGTCCTCGCCGAGGGCACGATCGCCCCGGGCACGCCGTCGGGCGGGTACTACGTGAAGCCCACCCTCTTCGGCCCGGTGCCCCGCACCAACCGCCTCGCCTGCGAGGAAGTCTTCGGGCCCG